>JADLBA010000284.1 GCA_020848015.1 Crocinitomicaceae bacterium
TAGCCAAAACAGGCTGATTTCTCAAACTCAGGCCATGCCTGGAGATGTAAATCGCCTTCGCGAAAAATTCAAGCCGGGCAATTACAATATTTTCTGTTTAGAATATTGCGGACTGGCACATCAGGGAATGAGAACTTCTTTTACAGTTAAATAGCAGATATAAAATCAAATAAAATGGAATCAATAAAATTAAAAAAAATCACTGCGGTTTGGGTCATTGCCGTACTTACATTATTTGTAGTCAGTATAGTGTTAGGAATTCTAATGCGGCTTAATCAAGCGGAAGTAATTAAACAATCGCCGGGTATATTTTATACCAATATGACCACCCACGGAGTAACGATGATCGGTATTTGGTTTGTGGCGGGTATGGCTGCCATTAATTATTTAATGGAGAGATATGTAAAAACTAATTTTACTGCTAATATTACTGCATTAATTCTCACTGTTGTGGGGGTATTGATGCTATGGACCTCGACTTTCCTTGGAAAGTTCCATGCCGGCTGGACTTTTCTTTACCCCCTGCCTTTCAAAATTATGTGGGAAAAATGGGCAACTCCATTATTTTTAGCCTCTTTGTGTGTTTTAACAGTAGGATGGTTGATTTGGAGTCTCAGCCTGGTAGCACAGATTCTTAAGAAGTACACTATTGCGCAGTCGTTTGCCTGGCAGCATTTAAAGAAAAATCCTACTGTTGAAACTCCGCCGTTTATTCTCATCAGTATGATTACACTTTTTGGAGTAATTACCTGCCTTATATCTGCGGCAGTTTTGATGGGCCTCCTGTTCACCGAGTATTTTTCAAATGGCTCTTTCGTCAATGATCCTCTACTGATAAAGAACCTTACCTACTTCTTTGGACATACCATTGCCAATGAAATGCTCTATTTGGGCTTGGCGGTTATTTATGAGATTTTTTCAGAAGTGAGCGGAAGACCAAAATGGAAAACAACTTGGTATGTTGCATTAGCGTGGAATTGTACATTGGTATTTGTGCTCACCGCTTTCTTCCACCATTTGTATATGGATTTTGTACAACCCGAAGGTCTGCAGATTGTGGGGCAGTTAGCATCTTATATGGCGAGCTTACCTGCAGCAGGTGTCACTGTGTTCAGCATATTTATTGCCGTTTACAGGAATAAGATCAACTGGTCGCTAACCAATTTATTATTTTACATCGGTATTGCCGGTTGGTGTATTGGCGGACTGGGTGCTGTGATTGACGCTACCATCAGCAATAATTTTTTATTGCACAATACTTTGTGGGTACCTGCACACTTTCATACCTATAATGCTATGGGAAATGTACTGTTCAGTCTTGGGTTTTTTTATTGGTTCGCCACTCAGTATTCCGAGAAGAAAATTTCAAGCAGCCTTACCAGAATTTCACTGGGTATCCTTCTGATTGGCGGAGCAGGTTTTCTGCTTGCGTTTTATCTGGGAGGTGCCGATTCTATTCCCCGCCGGTACAGCAACTATCCGGCAGAACTTTCCGCAGGATCATCATTGGCACTGATGGGGGCAGTTTTCGCTATTACATATCTGATTGCTATTTTGATCTTTTTCTATAAAATATCCAAAGGATGTTTAAAAATATTATCCTCTCGTGCTGCATAATTGGATTATCATACCATTTATGCGATGCACAGGAGACTTTCATAAAGGAAGAAAAAAACATCTATAAAAAAATATACGACGCACCGTTAAACCTGGTTGGGAGGCAACCTCTTAATCTGCATGAACTCCTTTCAGGGAAACCGCTGCTGTTGACTCTTATTTTTACACGATGTACAGGTGTGTGCACACCATCTCTTATACGTTTAAAAGAAAATTTGCTGCATGCAAAAAATAAGTCGCTGAATGTTCTGGTCGTAAGTTTTGATCCTGTAGATTCATTGAAGGATTTGGAACGTATGGCACAAAATATGGGCTTGGACTCCAATCAACAATGGATGTTTGGGGTAACTGATAGTATCAAAGAACTCGAACAATCCATCAGTTTTTCTCCTGTATGGGACAGCACACAAAATCAATTTGACCATGATGCTCTTTTAGTCGGTATCAACGAGGAGGGATACATCACAAAAAAATTAATTGGAATAAGAGACAGTCACGATATGGATTTATTGATTGCCAGTATGAACAATATTTTTTCACCTACCTATCGTATTCCAGATAAGAACACTTTGTTTTCCTGTTTCAACTATGACCCTTCCACTGGAAAAAACACACCTGGCCTCGGCTTGCTTTTTATCGCCCTTCCCTCCATTCTGAGTATTTTCCTGATTTTATTCGTTCGTTTTTTTTCCAGGGGAAAATCATTCCAAGGTGAAAATGGGCATGGTGTTGCTTAATATTTGGAATGCTGAGAATTCTGTTTCAGCGTTCTTTTTAAAATGCATTCATTATTGGTTTGCCTGTGCGGGGAGAGCGATGGTTTGAAAAAATTAAATTCGGAAGTCGCCTGATTAGTTTATTGCTCACAACTATTAACTAATGCTTTCAAAATACAAAGCGGAAATAAATAGGATAAAGATTTCTTTTGAAAATATTCTTTATCCTGTGCAGATTATTACCTGTTAAATTGGGAATGATTATTTTATTTGATGAAACCAGCCATATATCTCAGTTCCTGTACCATCATAGCCGTAGCTCCCCACAGAGTATGACCCTGAACGTCAAAACAGGGGGCTGTAACCGTTATCTTATATTGTGGGAGAAATATTTTGCGGTTGATGACAGCAGGCTCTTTGAAGAAAAATTCAAATGGCTCCACTAATAATTCAGCTACTTCGTAGTTGGGTGAAAATTCTGGCTCTTCTACAAGCAACCCCACAAAGGGGAGCACGGTAAAATTGCTCGGAGGAATAAACAATTCCGACAGTTGACCAATGATCTGAATGCGGGAACCGTCAATACCGGTTTCCTCCTGTGTTTCTCTGAGCGCCGTAGCAAGAAGATCGGTATCTCCCTGCTCCCGTTTGCCACCAGGAAAGCTGAGTTGGGAACTATGAATGCCTCCATAGTCAGGTCGAACAATAAACAACGTGCACCATTTTCCTCCTTTTGGAAAAATCAGCATTATAACCGCGCTTTCTCTTGGGGCAGGATTGCGCTTCCTCACCTCAGAAGCTAATGGGCGCTGATAGATCAACAGAGTGCTATGGGCTTCTTCTCCGGGAAGCGGACGAGCAAAAAGCGAGCGGATATAGGAAGGGTCAATCGTCACAGACAGAAGAATACGAGTTATTAAATGTTTATCATTAGGGAAATTAAAGTCTGCATTTGTTTGTAGTATCTGTGTGCAAGTGTACTTATTGAATCATCATCATTTTTGATTATTTTTTGGATCATTCCCTTGACAAAAACAATTTTCCGCCATGAAGAGGTACTTGTATCTGTTTGCTTTCGTGCATTTTTTTCTTTTCTGCCGTCATATCCATCGCTCAGGCAGGAATCTATCCGAACGGAACATCTCCGAATCCGAAAGCTGGACTTGATGTGGACTATACTGAAAATAGATTTTTGCAGCCGCAACTTTCGTCGGTACAGCGCGATGCCATTCCCAAACCCCCTGCCGGATTGAGAAAATACAAACCTTCACGAATTGTGAAAATTTTTTCAATGGCACTTCATGGTTCTCA
>JADLBA010000285.1 GCA_020848015.1 Crocinitomicaceae bacterium
ATTTTCACATTGGGATTTTCTTTTTTCGCTTCTGCAAAAACATCAACTTGATAGTTGTAAAATTCAATACTTTGTTTAATGTTGCCAGTCAAAAAATGTTTTGAATAATTGTAAATCCAATTATCTCGTGATGTGATTACACCCATTGACTGCGCCACAAAGAAACTCCGTGTTTTCACATCAAATTTCTTTTCGGGTTCTAATGGAATAAAACTACCAAACGCATCATTCCTCACACTAATCCAATCGCCATGCTCATTGGGTTGCACGGTTGTTAGTTCCAACTTTGGATTTTCAAAGGTTTTGAACTCTTTGACAATTTTTAGTTTTTGTTCACGGTCTAAATAATCGCCAATGTCGTGGTAATGTATCGTTGCTTTTTCATCCCCCTCGCCCCCTTCAAAGGGGGAATTTTTGGCATCCGGATTTTTTACTAATAAGGTAATGGAAATAGGTGTACGGCTTCCGCTGCCGAAAACGTTACCGGCTTCTTTTTGCCTCAATTCACCACTGGTTCTTGCATTTCCTCTTAAATTAAACACATAGATGGATGAAAATTCCTTTTCAATGGCTTTGCGGAAACCATCGGTGCTATTTCCATCTAACCAAGCTCCATTAGATACAAAACAAATGATTCCACCTGTTTTATCTAATCGGTCGGTACTCCAACGGAACGCTTTAATGTAAGCGTCATACAAAGATTTGTTTAGGCCTGCGGAAGATAGTTTGGCATAAGTATCTGCAATACGTTTATCTAATTTTGGGTATTCCTGATTTTGAGCATTATCGTTAGCAGATTTTTGTCCAATGGAGTAAGGCGGATTGCCAATAATCACCCTCAACGGAGCTTTTTGCTGGCGTTGCACTCGTTCGGAGTTTGCCGGGAACATTTCAGAAAAAAGTTTTTCGGCATCATCTGTTTCACCCAATTGAAAAGTATCGGTTAATACTATGCCGTCAAAGGAAGTATAGTTTTCTTTACCTACACCATCATCAGGGTCGGGCGTGGCATCGTGGTAAGCATTTTCAATATTAATGGCAGCAATGTAATAAGCCAACAACACAATTTCATTAGCGTGCAGTTCGTGTTTGTATTTGCGTTCTAAATCTTTTTCGTCAATTAAACCACTTTGCAGCAAACGCACCATAAAAGTTCCTGTACCGGTAAAGGGGTCGAGTATATGAATGTTCTCATCAGAAATGCTGCGGTTAAATTCTTTTTTCAGAATATCGTTTACCGAATGAACAATAAAGTCAACCACTTCAACAGGCGTATAAACAATCCCCAGTTTCTCTACCATTTTTGGGAAAGCGGTTTTGAAAAACTTGTCGTACAATTCAATGATGATGCGTTGTTTTCCTTCGGCATTGTCAATTCCTTCTGCACGGGTTCGCACCGATTCATAAAAGCGTTGTAAAGTTTCATCCTGTTCAGCAAGGTTGCTGCCTTTTTCTAAAGCATCTATCATGCTTTGCATAGCTACTGAAACGGCATTGGCTTTTACAAAGGAATAACCTTCAAACAGTGCATCAAAAATCGGCTGCGTAATGATATGTTGAGCCAACATTTCAATGGCTTGTTCTTCATTAATACTTGGGTTAATGTTCTTTTGTAAACCGAGTAAAAATTTATCGAAAGCTGCTCGTTGGTCTTTCTTTTCGTTAATCAGGTAGTTGATGCGTTCAATCTGGCGTTCGGTAATAATGGCTACATCGCGTGCCCATTGTTCCCAATATCTACGGTCGCCCACCTTTTGCACCATTCGTGCAAACACCACATCTTGCAATTGCTCAAACTGAATGGCAATTTGTCGTCCTATTTCTTTGCTGGGGTCGGTGCTTTCATAACCGTCACGCTTTTTGTCAATAGGATTTCCATCTCCATCAAAACCAACTTCTGAACCACCTACAATAATTTGGCTTGGTCGTTTTTTGTTGAGTTCTATTTTATTTACAGTTGCATTAAAACGGTCGTCATGTGCTCTTAATGCGTTTAATACCGTCCAAACAACTTTATAACGTTCGTTGTCATCCAGCGCCTGTTCGGGTTCAACATCGGCAGGAACAACAACGGGAATAATAATGTAACCGTAATTTTTTCCAGGTGATTTCCGCATTACACGACCAACAGACTGAACCACGTCAACCTGTGAGTTTTTAGCAGAAATAAATAATACAGCATCCAACGAAGGAACGTCCACACCTTCACTCAACACACGAACATTGGTAATGATGCGACATTCATTTCCGGGAGTATCTTCTTTGAGCCAGTTCAACATTTGGTCACGTTGCGGAGCAGCCATTGTTCCGTCCATATGTTGAGCCTGTACGGTAACCATTTTCTTTTTCTTGTCATCAGGCAAGGATTCCAAATAATTTTCGGAAGCCAAATTGTAACTGCCAGCTATGTTGGTAGAGTTTGCTATGCTTTGGCAAAATGCAACGGCACGTTTCATTGGGTTTTCATCGCCTTCCACTTTTATGGCTTCATTACCTAAGAATTGTTTCGATAAAGCGTTTACCGTGCCAATGAGTTTAGTGAGGTCGTCTGTCTTAATTTCTGTTTCGCCATTGCTAATCATTTTTTGCACTGCAGGCGGAACATCTTTATCGTTAAGCGTTAGGATGATTACTTTATAATCAGTAAGCAATCCTTTTCCAACAGCTTCTCCAAAACCAATTCGATGAATTTCTTTTCCGAAATGCAGTTCATCATCCATAGACCAAAGCGGAACCTCTTGCTTTGCTGCTGCTGATTTGGCTTCCACATTATACAAACGTGGCGTAGCCGTCATGTAAAGTCGCTTCTTTGATTTGATGAAATCGCCATCATGCACTTTCACAAAAGCAGAATCATCCATGCCTGCTTCTGTATAGCCGGTTGTACGGTGTGCTTCGTCACATATTACAAGGTCAAATTCAGGGAAGCCATTTTTTAGCAATACTTTTTGTGCTTTTGAAATTACTTCAATAGATTGATACGTAGAAAACACAACGGTCATTCCCTTGTTACCATTGGCTTTGTAATGCTGAAATTGTTTAAGAATATAATTTGAATCCGTTGAAGCAGGCCAAGCAAGGTCAATGGTGCTGGTTAAATCTTGATCGTTTGTATTTTTCTTTTTAGTGATTTCAGGGTCGGAGCAAATACAAATTGGATTAATAGGCTCATCAGCCTGTGATGTCCATTCACGCAAGGTTTGTCCGATTAGAGCAATGGAAGGAACTAAAAACAAAACAGTTCCTTTTCCTTCGGTGTATTTCTCTGCAATTTTGAGTGATGTCATGGTCTTGCCCGTTCCGCAAGCCATAATCAAACGTCCTCTTTCATTTTCTTTGAAGTAATCGCAAACCTTATCACGAACTTCTAATACATGCGGATACAATTTTTTCTTTTCAATTCGTGCACCTTCACCGTGTATGCCTTGTTCCAATTTTTCCCAGTCAACACGAGCATCAATTAGGTCGTGCAGATTTATTCGCGTTACTGGTGGATTCTGATTTTTTATTGCTTCATAGGCATTCGGTCCCCATTTATTTGTTGTAGAAATCCAAAGTCGTTGAGCAAATCCTGTTGTCTTTAAATTCTCGTCTTTAAATTCTCTGCTTGATGTTGATAGGAAACTATCAACGGCTGGTTTATCAATGGTGGCTGTCTCTTGATAGCATTTGCATTGTATCGCCCAATATTCGTTATGGTGCGTTACAGCAACCAAGTCAATGCCGGTGTCATTACTTCCCAAATCTTTTTTTCCGGGAAACTCATTCCACAACCAAACTTTTTTGAATTGATTAGCATATTGAGGGTCTGTTTGCAAATACGCTTGCATTAAGCGTTCAAAGCGTTCGCCTTTGTCCTTCTCTGAGAAAGAAATTTTGCGGTATTTTTCAAGTATTTTATTGAAGGACATCTGTCTTATTTTTTTCTTTTGGGTTCAACTAATAACGCTTTCACTTCCACGTTCAAAATTTCTGCGATTTCAAAAAGCACTTCCAGTCTAGGTTGTTGTCGGTTTTGTACATAACCATTCACCATGTTGTAACTCTTTTCGAGTTGCTCTGCCAACCAAGTCTGCTTTATTCCCTTTTCTTCCAGTACCTCTTTAATTCTGTTCATGATGTTGAACTTTTCTTTCGGCAAAATAGGTAATTCATTTTTATTATCTTGTTTTTCAAGATAAACATCGTTCATATTATTAACATGGTGCGGTGGGGAAATTTTAGCTCTTTTGGTTTACGCACAGTTTTTCTTTTTTTTCAATTGTGTTTGCGAATGTTTCGCATTTTGCGAAGGGTCGGTTTGAGTGTCGGACAAAACTAAATATGCTAAAATGTGCGGCTGGAAAAGAAAAAATTAGAAATGAGGGTTGGCAAAAATTTTAAAAACATTTGGGTCGGCTTTCGTGTCGGCTCGTTGGTCTGTGTCAAATTGTGAAAGAACTGTCGTTTTAAAGTCCGTTTAGTTGTCAGGTTGCAAAGTCTCTTTTTTAGTCGGAATGGTCAAGGTTATACTGTCGTCCTATGCTTGCCAGCAACTTTGCGATATTTTTTACGTAAGAAGGTGTAATTTTTTTTGGTGCGGACAGAATAGTTGTGTTTGTATTTTTGACTGCCCCTTTATTTTTATTAATAACTAATGCGAAAGGTCTTATGAGAAAATGCCTCCCAATGTTGCTACTCTTCCTTTGTTTTGTTTCGATGAAGGCTCAAACCGATTCAAATTTTTTTGAGGCCGGAATCAATGTAATTCGATTGTTGCAATTCAATCGGGGTGATGCTGTCTCTTCCTCTTACTGGAGCCCATATTTTCTTACTGCCGAAAAGAAGTTGGGAAAGGTTGGAATAAGAACCGGTTGGGGATTTTGTTCTGTAAAAGATTTTGAGTTGGCTTCGCCTTCCAACGGTTATGCAAATTTCAAAAACGATACAAGCAGTGTAAGCGGAAGACTTGGACTGGTTTTCTATGCAGCGCTTTCAGATAATTGGTCCTTGAAATATGGGGTGGATGGTATTTTTTCAAATTCAGAAAGAGTATATAATTCGGTGATCCAGCAAGTCGGCGGAACACAGGTTGAAAGCATACACAAAAATACCTGGACGGAAGCGGGTGTTAGTGCTTTCATCTTTCCGCAAGTTCATTTGGCAAAAAGGGTGAGCCTGGGTACCGAACTTGGAATAGCATACTCTGGAACCAAAGGCAAACGATCAGTAACCTCTTCAAAATTCCCTGAGTTTGACTCCCATTTGAATAATGAAGGATCGAAGTTTTCTTTGCTACCGCCGTCAGCACTTTTTTTAATGATGAGATTCTAAGGAGGTGTAAATGAAGTATGAGTCCACAGCAATTAGAAAGTTTTTTCTCCTGTTGATACCGGTAACTGGGGTGCTCATCATTAACTCGTGCCACAAGGATATGTCTGTTCCGGGAGCTCGTGTGCCCGTGCTGCCCGCTGAAGTATATAAGTATGACTCGGTACCCGGAGATATTGATTTTAATCCGTTCGGTCAGTTGGTGATCAACAATGACTTGGCAACATTAGGGCGTGTGCTTTTTTATGAAACACAACTGTCTATGAATAACCGCATCAGTTGCGGTACTTGTCATAAGCAGCGATTTGCATTTTCGGATAACGAGGCATTCAGTGTAGGTTTTGAAAACAAATTAACAGGGAGAAATACTCCCGCCTTTATCAATACCGGCATTCAATCGGGTTTTTTCTGGGATCTTCGCGAAGCCACGCTGGGTAGTATGGTATTGAAGCCCATCGCTAATCACATTGAGATGGGATTGGAGTCGCAATCATATATGGTCAGAAAACTTGAAGCACTTCCGTACTATGCAGAGCTGTTTACAAAAGCCTTTGGTTCTCCGGAAATTACTACCGATAAAATTTCCCGTGCATTAGAACAGTTTGTCAGTTCGATCATCTCTGTTCAGTCAAAGTTTGATATTGGAAAGTCTGCCAATTTTGCGAATTTCACTGAGCAGGAAGAGGAGGGCAGGCAGTTATTTTTTCACGATCTTCCCTGCTCGGCATGTCACGGCGGAAGTAATCTTTCCGGGCTTTCGATCGCAGAAAATATCGGTCTCGAACTCGACTATAAAGACAATGGGGTAGTGGGAGATTTTTCTCCAACGGAGGCTCTGGATGGCTGGTTCAAAGTACCAACAGTCCGCAATATTGCGGTAACCGGCCCTTATATGCACGACGGGCGTTTCAAAACATTAGAGGAGGTAGTAGAGTTTTACAACAGTGGCATACTTCCCCACCGGCAATTATCTACGATGATGAGAAAGCACGATAACGGCGGATTTTTCTTTTTTGGTGAAGATCTGGGAAATCATCAGTTAGAGTTGCAGAACAATTGTTTTCCGCTTAGGATGCACATGACCAGCGACCAGAAAGCAGCGCTTGTGGCGTTTTTACATACGCTTACGGACAACCGCCTGATGACGGATCCCCGGTTTGCCGATCCGTTCACTCTTGTTGGGGAGTAATCAGCGGGTTATAGCTACTTCATTACAATACCATAAAAACGGTATCATTTTTCAAATAAATCGGTTGTTCCTTTGTGGCTGGATGAAGAAGGAAAAAAACTGCCTTTCGCTGTATGCTCCTGGAGAAGCCTGTACAGTCCATTCGCTTAATGCAGGAGAGCTCGCTCCAAAAATGGCGGAAATGGGACTTTACACAGGTAAAAACCTCCGCGTACTTTTCCGGGCTCCGTTCGGAGGCCCAATGGCGATCGATCTCGACGGCTACGTACTATCGCTGAGACTCGATGAAGCGAGTATGGTAGTTGTTAAGCCTATTGTCTGATTATTAGTGAAAGAGGTTCGGAAAATTGCTTTGATAGGCAATCCCAATACTGGGAAAACGTCTCTTTTTAATCTCCTTACCGGCCTTAATCAGCATGTCGGAAACTTTCCAGGTGTTACTGTTGACAAGAAGACCGGCAGCTTTCAAAACGGTGGACATGAAGTGCAGGTATTGGATTTGCCCGGTACTTACAGTGTGTTTCCGCGATCAGAGGATGAAAAGGTTGTTTACAGGATACTGAACGACAGTTCTCACAAAGATTATCCGGAAGTACTGGTAGTGGTGGCTGATGCATCGAATCTCGAAAGAAACTTGCTGCTATTTACTCAGTTGTATGATATGGGATTGCCAATAGTATTGGCTCTGACCATGCGCGATATAGCTAAACAAAAAGGCATTGCAGTTGACCTTGCAAAGTTTGCAGAAAAATTTCCGGATGCACCGGTGGTCTATATTAACGGGC
This sequence comes from Crocinitomicaceae bacterium, assembly GCA_020848015.1. GTDB lineage: Bacteria > Bacteroidota > Bacteroidia > Flavobacteriales_D > Sanyastnellaceae > JADLBA01. The sequence continues at coordinate 7,285 of JADLBA010000285.1, forward strand.
GCACCGGTGAAGGTCTTGCAGAGTTGAAAAAGTTCATTCGATTTGTTCCCTCCGTTGCAGCGCGCAGGCTCTTTTATCCGACAAAATTTGATGAGTTGCTGAACAATACAGAGGCTCAGGCGGCGGATGCAGAAAAGCGTTACGAAATGCTGCGGATAATTTTGCCGGAAATAGAGCAAGGCAAAAAAAAGAATGAGAAGGAAAATTTTTCCAATCGCCTTGACAAGATAATGGTTCACCCATTCTGGGGCTATATCATTTTTCTCGGAGTGTTGCTCTGTATCTTTCAGTTTATATATCGTATTGCATCGTACCCGATGGATTGGATAGACGGTGCATTTCTGCAATTCAGCCAGTGGACAAAAGCACATATTCCACCAGGTGTTTTTACTGATCTGCTCGCAGAGGGAATCATTCCTGGAATAGGTGGAGTAACAGTATTTATTCCACAGATTGCGCTGCTTTTTTTCTTTCTGTCACTACTCGAAGAAACGGGCTATATGTCGCGTGTTGTCTTTATCATGGACAAATTAGTCAGGCGCTTTGGCCTCAATGGCAGAAGTATAGTTCCTCTGATGGGAAGCGTTGCCTGTGCAATACCGGGCATCATGGCGACAAGGAATATCAATAACTGGAAAGACAGGATTATTACGATCATGGTCGCTCCACTGATGAGTTGCTCCGCACGCATTCCTGTTTATACATTGCTGATTGCACTCGTTGTTCCCAATGAATCTATTGCAGGGTTCGATCTGCGTGGACTTTTCCTTTTCGGATTATATGCGCTGGGGCTGATTTCGGCATTGCTTGTGGCGTGGGTGATGAAGATATTTATTCCTTCAACGGAAAAAAGTTTCCTGATCATGGAAATGCCTGTTTATCGCTTTCCAAGGTGGAAACAGATATCTATCGGCTTGTGGGAAAAGACGAGGGTATTCATTTTTGATGCAGGAAAAATAATCCTCGCGATTTCTGTGATTCTATGGGCACTTGCCAGCTATGGACCACCTGATAGAATGGATAGTGCTATAAAGGAATTGGATGAGGCCGTTCAGCAAGGGGCTATTTCTACTGATGATTATGAGAAAATGCAGGGAACAGTGAAGCTTGAAAATTCATTTATTGGCATTGTCGGGCATTCCATTGAGCCGATCATCAAGCCGCTGGGCTATGACTGGAAAATGGGTATTGCTCTGATCACTTCCTTTGCTGCCCGTGAGGTCTTTGTAGGGTCAATGGCAACGATCTATAGTGTAGGAGAAGATTTTGAGAATAACAGAAGTCTTCTTGATAGAATGAAGGAAGAAAAGAATCCCCTTACAGGGGAGAGAGTTTATACCTTCGCAAGCGGTGCTTCTCTGATGATTTTTTATGTTTTTGCTATGCAGTGCATGGCTACCTTTGCAGTTGTGAAACGGGAGACAAATTCGTGGAAATGGCCTCTGATTCAGATGACCTATATGGGGATTCTGGCCTATGCCGGAGCATTCATCACTTTTCACATATTTAATTGATGCAGGAACTTCTCACCATAGTAATAGTATTGTCGGCTCTTGCTTATCTGGTTTATTTTATTTACCAGCAAACTTTCGCGAAAAAGAAAAAGTGTGATGGGTGTGCAATCAACAAAATTTACCGCATGAAGATGGAGAGAGAAGCAAAATCCGGACGTTAAAAAACAGCCGAGGCAATTTCTTTTGTACTCTTCGCTTTTCCCATTGTATAATAGTGCAGTACCGGTGCTCCGCCTTTGATCAATTCCTTTGACTGGCGAATACACCAGTCAATACCGATCTGCCGGACCTCAGCATCAGACTTTGCTTTTTCAACTAATTGCACGAGTTCGTCGGGCAGGTTAATATGAAAGTGATGCGGGATAACACTCAATTGATTTCGTGTTGCTATCGGCTTCAGTCCGGGGATAATCGGAACATTGATTCCGATTTCCCTGCATTGAATCACAAAATCAAAATAGACTTTGTTGTCGTAAAACATTTGCGTGACAATATACTCGGCACCGGCATCAATCTTGGCCTTCAGGTGGCGTAGGTCGCTCATCATGTTTGGTGCTTCAAAATGTTTTTCCGGATAACCGGCTACTCCAATGCAGAAATCGGTTTTTTCTACATTCTTCTGGTCGGGGTCAAGATACCGGCCATTGTTCATTTCCACTACTTGTTCAACAAGAGCAGACGCATAAGCATGACCATCCTCCTCGGCCTTGAAAAGACCTTCATTTCGGATAGGATCGCCACGCAGAATGAGCACATTTTCTATTCCAACGAAATTGAGGTCAATCAGAGCGTCTTCAGTATCCTGTCGCGAAAACCCGCCGCAAATGATGTGGGGGATCGTGTCCACACGGTAGCGGTTTGTCACTGCAGCACAAATGCCCACAGTACCGGGTCTTTTTCGCACTATATGTTTTTCGAGTAGTCCGTTTCCCGCATTCCTGAATACGAACTCTTCACGGTGATAGGTGACATCTACAAAAGCAGGGGAAAATTCCATGAGTTCATCCATTGTGTCAAAAATGGATGAGATGTTTTGTCCTTTCAATGGGGGGAGTATCTCAATGCTAAAAAGCGTTGATTTTGCATTCCTTATATGTTCAGTAACTTTCATATAGTAATTTCTTGTATATCTTCAGGGTGTTTCAGTAGGAAAGGGAAGTACCCAGCCATTTTTCAGCTTCTGTGACAGCGATCCCTTTTCTTTCTGCATAATCTTCTACCTGATCCTTCATTATTTTTCCAAGTCCGAAATACTTAGACGCGGGGTGAGCAAAATAAAACCCACTAACGCTGGCAGTAGGAAACATTGCGAGGCTTTCGGTGAGTTCTATTCCTGTGTTTTTTTGGACATCCAGCAATTGCCAGATAGTCTTTTTTTCCAAATGATCGGGGCATGCGGGGTAGCCCGGTGCGGGTCGTATCCCGCGGTATTTTTCTTTTATGAGATCCTCATTGTTCCACTTTTCATCTTTCTCATAGCCCCATATTTCACGCCGTACTTTTTCATGCATATACTCTGCGAGTGCTTCTGCTAAGCGGTCTGCAATGGCTTTGACCATGATCGCCGAATAATCATCATGCACTGCCTCATAATTAGCAACGAGTTCATCAGTTCCAAATCCTGCACTCACTGCAAAGCAACCTATATGATCAGTAATTCCCGAGTCAGCCGGTGCGAGAAAATCGGAAAGGGCAATGTTCGGCTGCGAGGCTGCTTTTTTTGTCTGTTGCCGCAACGTGCGTATTACCGTAATAGGTTCATTTTCCCGTTCTCCAGTAGATGGAGGAAATACAACAATGTCATCGGAAGAGTTGGAATATGCCCTGAAGATTCCTACTACCGCAGATGCCTTGAGTAGCTGCTCAGCAATAATTTCATTCAATATTTTTTGCGCATCATTAAAAAGCTGCGTGGCTTGTTCTCCGACAACTGCATCGCGAAGAATGTCGGGATACTTTCCATGCAGTTCCCAGATTTGAAAGAAGGGGGTCCAGTCAATATAGGGCACTATCTTTTCCAGAGCAATATTGTTGAATATGTGTACTCCTTTGTGAGCAGGTCGAGAAACCTCGCTGCTGCCAAAGGATAACTTCAGTGAATTGTTCCGCGCTTCGCTTATTCCGGTCAGTTGCCTGGCTGCTGCGTTCTTTTCATAATTTTCTCTCAGCCGCTGGTATTCTCCTGCTGTCTGCTGGTCAAATTCTTTTTTTAGATCAGGGTTGAGCAAGTTGCCTGCGACTGGAACCGCACGCGATGCATCGAGTACATGCACCACACTTCCGCTGTATGACGGAGCAACCTTGATGGCAGTATGTACACGAGAGGTAGTAGCTCCACCGATCAGCAATGGGATGTTCATTTTTCGCCGTTCCATTTCTTTCGCAACGTGGATCATTTCATCCAGTGAGGGTGTAATCAGGCCACTCAACCCGATGATGTCCACACTTTCTTTGATGGCGGTATCGAGAATTTGTTCTGTGGGAACCATAACACCGAGGTCGAGTACTTCATAATTATTGCATCCGAGCACTACCCCGACGATATTTTTGCCTATGTCGTGCACATCACCTTTGACGGTAGCGAGTAGAATTTTGCCTGCACTTTTTTTAAGAGCGAATCCATTGTTTTTTACCGCACTTTCCTTTTCCGCCTGTAAGAAGGGTTCGAGATAGGCTACTGCCTTTTTCATTACGCGGGCGCTTTTAACGACTTGAGGAAGAAACATTTTTCCTGCGGCAAAAAGATCTCCAACCACATTCATTCCGTCCATTAGCGGGCCTTCTATCACATGAAGCGGACGATCGTATTTCCGGCGTGCTTCTTCTGTGTCTTCTTCTATATAGTCAACGATGCCTTTTACCAGTGCATGAGACAGCCTTTTTTCCACGGTATCCTTTCTCCAGCCAAGGTCTTCCTGTTTGTCCTTTTTATTATTCGATTTGTGGCTCTCTGCATAACCGAGCAATCGTTCGGTGGAGTCATCACGCCGGTTGAGAAGCACGTCTTCGACCAGTTCGAGCAACTCTGAAGGAATTTCGTCATATACTTCCAGTTGTGAAGGGTTGACAATTCCCATATCCATTCCATATTTGATGGCATGATATAGAAAAGCAGAGTGGATGGCCTCCCTTACCGTATTGTTGCCGCGAAAAGAAAACGAAACGTTGGAAACACCGCCACTGACAAGCACTCCGGAAGATTTTCCTTGATCCATTTTGTTGCGCGGAAAAAGTGTAGCGCATTTTCTCTGTGTTCTTCCATTCCGGTTCCTACCGGAAAAATATTCGGATCAAAGATGATGTCGTGAGAAGGGAAGCCCGCTTTCTCAATTAGTACTTTATATGCGCGTGCGCAGATTTCAATACGTCTCTCATAAGTATCTGCCTGTCCGGCTTCATCAAATGCCATCACGATTACAGCCGCGCCGTAGCGATGTATCATTTTTGCTCTTGCAATGAATTCTTCTTCCCCCTCTTTGAGGCTGATAGAATTGACTACCGCCTTTCCCTGCACACATTTCAGCCCTGCTTCTATAATCTCCCATTTGGAGGAATCAATCATGAGCGGAATCTTCGCAATATCCGGTTCTGAGGCTATGAGGTGGAGAAAGCGTACCATCGCCTTTTTTCCATCAATCATCGCTTCATCCATGTTAATGTCGAGTATCTGAGCACCACCTTCTACCTGCTCTCTTGCAATGGCAAGTGCCTCATCGTACTTCTCATTGCGAATCAGTTCGAGAAATTTTTTAGAACCCGTCACATTGGTGCGTTCTCCCACATTGATGAAGTTGGAATTGCTTCTCGCAATCAACGGCTCAAGACCGCTTAATACTAATTTTACTGAATTTGAAACGATGCTCATACAGGAGTGTTCAATTTATTTGATGACAAAACAATCAGACAATTTCTGCGACGGTTAGTTTCCGCGGTTCATAGTTTGCTGTTATTTTCGCGATGGCTTTTATATGTTCGGGAGTTGTACCACAACAACCACCGACAATGTTGACAATGTTTTTCTTGAGGTATTCGCTAACCAGAGCAGCCATTTCTTCCGGTGTCTGGTCATAATGTCCCATAGCATTCGGCAATCCGGCGTTTGGATAAGCACTGATATGACAGGTTGAATTTTCGGACAGCACTTCTACATAAGGCATCAATTGTTCAGCGCCCAATGCACAATTAAATCCAATGCTGAAAAGGGGTGCGTGTGACACCGATATAAGAAAAGCTTCGGCGGTCTGCCCGGAGAGAGTTCTGCCGGAAGCATCTGTAATAGTTCCGCTGACCATGATAGGAACACTGGTTTTACGCTCTTCGAAAACATTCATGATCGCAAAAAGTGCGGCCTTTGCATTCAGTGTGTCAAAAATGGTCTCAACCAGCAGCGCATCAACACCGCCATCAAGAAGTCCGTTTACCTGAATAGTGTATGCCGCCGCCAATTCATCGAAAGTGATGGCGCGGAAACCGGGATCGTTTACATCAGGAGAAAGCGAGGCTGTTCTGTTGGTAGGGCCGATAGCACCGGCGACAAATTTTTTATTTCTTCCCGGCGCAGAAGGGTCAATCGAGTGTTTTAAATAAAATGATTGCACAGCCTGCCGTGCACATTTTGCAGCTTCTAAATTTATTTCGTAGGCGATCTCCTCCATGGCATAATCTGCCAGTGAGATGGGCTGCGCATTGAAGGTGTTTGTTTCAATGATATCGGCACCTGCTTCGAGGTATTCTAAGTGAATGGTGCCGATGATATCCGGGCGGGTGATGCTCAGTAGATCATTGTTGCCCTTCACCGGTGAGGAGTGGAGACGGAAACGCTCCCCCCGGAAGTCCTCTTCTGTCAATGTGTAGCGCTGTATCATGGTACCCATAGCGCCGTCTAACACAAGGATTTTTTCTGATGCTAATTCTTGAAGTGTCATTATTATAGTCTAAAAAATTATTGTTCCCAACAGGGAAATCAAATAACACTATCAGAAAGAAGAGTTGAATCGGGAGACTTTGACTCTCATCTGTCCCCGGTGCGATCGGGGTAGGAAGTGGCACCCGGCTTTATACGGGTTGCCAAGACATCGCGGGGCCTATTCCCTCCGTCTTTCTTGATAAGTGCGGCGCAAATATACTATGTATATTTTTTTAGTCAAAAAAAAACGCAGACACCTCCAGCCATTGAATACAGGACTAACTCAAAACTATAATTATTCACAAGCTAAAGCACAGTTATAGAAAGTGCTTGTAATGGAATTTTACGGATAAGCCTACTTAGTTGTATTTTCGCCGCCACAAAACAAAAAACAGATGTCATACTTATTTACTTCCGAATCAGTATCCGAAGGTCACCCGGATAAACTGGCCGACCAGATCAGCGATGCGCTTATTGATCATTTTCTTGCTTTTGACGCTGAGGCGAAGGTCGCTTGTGAAACGCTGGTAACAACCGGTCAGGTGGTATTGGCAGGAGAGGTAAAATCAAAATCATACCTCGATGTTCAGGAAATTGCCCGCCAGGTGGTTAGGGAAGTGGGATATACAAAAAGTGAATATATGTTTGAAGCCAATTCGTGCGGCATTCTTTCAGCTATTCACGAGCAATCGCCCGACATCAATCAAGGTGTTGAAAAAAAGAAAAAAGAGGACCAGGGAGCAGGAGATCAGGGAATGATGTTCGGTTATGCTACCCGCGAAACAGATAATTTCATGCCGCTGCCACTCGAGATTGCTCACCTGTTGCTCTCAGAGCTTGCTGCGATCAGGAAGGAGGGCAAAGTGATGAAGTACCTTCGCCCCGATGCAAAAAGCCAGGTAACTATCGAATACAGCGATAGTCATATACCGCTTTCGATCAGTGCTATTGTGATTAGTACACAGCACGATGATTTCGATTCGGAAGCAAAGATGCTCGATAAAATCAAAAAGGATATTAAAGAAATATTGTTGCCACGTGCGCTGAAAAAGCTCCCTGCCCGTGTGCAGAAGTTGTTTAACACTAAATACGAGTTGCATGTGAACCCCACTGGAAAATTTGTAATCGGTGGCCCACACGGCGACACAGGTCTTACCGGAAGAAAGATCATCGTTGATACCTATGGCGGCAAAGGCGCACACGGTGGTGGTGCTTTCAGCGGGAAAGACCCCAGCAAAGTGGACAGATCAGCGGCTTATGCCACCCGGCACATTGCAAAAAATCTCGTGGCTGCCGGTGTGTGCGACGAGGCGCTGGTACAGGTCGCCTATGCCATCGGCGTAGCAGAGCCGGTAGGTCTTTATGTAAACACCTACGGGACTTCAAAAATTAAAATGACTGATGGGGAAATCGCCCGCAAGCTCAACAAGATTTTTGATATGCGCCCCTACGCAATTGAGACGCGTTTTAAGCTCCGCACCCCTATTTACAGAGAATCTGCCGCTTATGGGCACATGGGAAGAAAAACTGAGGTTGTTGAAAAATCATTCAAAGATGGAAGCGGCAAAGTGAAAAAAATGAAAGTGAAATTGTTCCCTTGGGAAGAATTAAACTATGTAGAAAAAATTAAAAAGGAATTCAGCGTAAAATA
>JADLBA010000286.1 GCA_020848015.1 Crocinitomicaceae bacterium
CATCGAAGGAATGCCTTTCGGAACGCCCTTCGGATTACACACTCATTCGCACGGCCACGAGCACCTGAACGATGTACCACACGACAACCGGAACTCACTTTTGCTCGGTATCTCACTGCACAAGATCACCGAAGCACTCGTATTCACTGCTTTGCTTGTCAATTCAGGTTGGCAAAAGAATAAAGCTTTTTTCTGGCTCGCAATGTTTGCCCTTGTCGCCCCGGCAGGTGCATTTTTTCACTATTTTATTCACCGGCAGGGATGGGAAGGGGCTGCAGATTTTACACCTGCATTGACGGGAGTACTGATTGGTATTTTACTCCACGTCTCTACTACTATTATCTTCGAAAGCGAAGAAGGGCATCGGTTCAACTGGATGAAATTCCTGTCGGTTATTCTCGGAATTGGTATGGCCGCCCTGCTGAACCTTTAAAAGATAAAAGAAACCAGATGGATAATTAAAATATTGTTTACGTTACAAAAGAATTAAATACAATTAAATAAAAATTTATGTCGTTTCCCGGTGACCTCGAAATTGCACAGAATTGTAAGCTAAAGCACATCAACTCGATTGCAGAAAAACTGAATATCAGTTCAGAAGAACTCGATCACTTTGGCAAGTACAAAGCCAAGCTTCCGCTTCATCTTATCTCCGAAGACAGCGTAAAGAAAAACAAGCTGATACTCGTAACAGCGATTACTCCCACGCCTGCCGGTGAAGGAAAAACCACTGTTTCTATCGGCCTCACTGAAGGTCTGAATAAAATAGGAAAAAAAGCCACCGTTGTTCTCAGAGAGCCTTCGTTAGGTCCTGTATTCGGAATGAAAGGCGGTGCAGCTGGAGGCGGCTATTCGCAGGTTGTTCCAATGGAAGACATCAACCTTCATTTTACCGGAGACTTTGCTGCTGTGGAGAAGGCCAATAATCTCCTCTCTGCACTCATTGATAACAACCTGCAGAACAAACTGCATTCGCTTCAACTAGATCCTCGCCAGATATATTGGAAAAGGGTGATGGACATGAACGACCGGTCATTGAGAAAAATAACTATAGGATTAGGAGGAACCGGAAACGGTATGCCGCGGGAAGACGGATTCAATATCACCGCTGCATCAGAAGTAATGGCCATCTTGTGTATGAGCAGCGGAATCGGAGATTTGAAACAAAAACTCGGAAATATTTTCGTAGGCTTTACAATGGATAAAAAGCCGGTTTTCGCTCGCGATCTGAAAGCAGAAGGCGCAATGGCTGTATTGCTGAAAGATGCTATAAAGCCCAACCTTGTTCAAACACTGGAAGGCAACCCTGCTATCATTCACGGGGGCCCTTTTGCAAATATTGCACAGGGAACCAATACCATACTGGCGACAAAAATGGGCTTATCGCTCAGCGATTATGTCGTGACAGAGGCGGGATTTGGTGCCGACCTCGGCGCAGAAAAATTCATGGATATCAAATGTGGTTATGGAAAATTGAAGCCGAACGCATTGGTGCTTGTGGCCACCATTCGCGCACTACGCCACCATGGTGGAGCAAAAAAAGAAGAGTACAATACCGCAGATATACAACGGGTAAAAAAAGGATTTGAAAATCTTGAAAAACACATTGAGAATTGCAGAAAATTTGGTATTAATCCCGTCGTTGCGATCAATCATTTTCCGGCTGATTCAATAGAAGAAATTGATTTCGTCATCGGGAAATGTGCTGAAATGGGGGCAAAGGCGATCCTCGCAAAAGGTTTTGCAGAAGGCGGCGAAGGAATGAAGAAGCTCGCGGAGGCTGTTGTGGTAGAAGCCAACTCAGACAGCAACGAATTCAAGCCTCTTTATGACTGGAGTCTTCCGGTAAAAGAAAAGATAGAGAAAATTGCTCGCGAGATTTACGGTGCAGATGCTGTGAACTATACCAAAGAAGCGGAAGGCGACCTGAAGATGATTGATAAACTGCAATTGGGAAGTTTGCCGGTCTGTATTGCCAAAACTCAGAAATCATTCAGCGACGATGAAAGCAAGATCGGAAGACCCCGAGGTTTTGTTATTACCGTGCGCGAATTCGAATTTGCCGTCGGCGCAGGGTTTGTTATCCCTATTCTTGGAGAGATGATGAGGATGCCAGGACTGCCCGCCATTCCTGCCAGTGAAGGAATGAACATCGATGACAACGGTATTATTACCGGACTTTCATGATTAATTAATTTTCTTTAATTAATTAAATTAACCCCGATAGATAGAAAATTAATTTACTCATGTCATCTGTTTCAACCTACCGGGCGATCCGTTGTAAAGGAAATGAAAAGTTTTCAGCAGAAGATGCGCTGATCGTTGAAGAAGCCCTCACCATCTGCATTAACAAAGAACCACTGACTGTTACTATGCAGACTCCCGGACATGAACTAGAACTTACGAGAGGTCTCCTTTTCACCGAAGGTATTTTCAAGGAAAGAAAAACGGAGTTAGTTGTCAATGTAGAAGATAAAAATAATCTCGGAAATATTACCAAAGTGAATGTAACACTGAGCAATCAGACAGAAGCGGTACTGAATAAGCGCAGCCTTCTCTCTGTCAGTGCCTGCGGCATTTGTGGAAAAAAAGAACTCGAAATGGTCTCCGGCTTAGTGAGCGATGAAACCATGATGGATGTATCAGTTCTGCGGGAACTTTTCGAAGTCATGAAGGCACAGCAGTATGTCTTTCAGAGTTCAGGAGGATGCCATTCGGCCGCAGCGTTCAATGAACACAAGCAATTGCTTTCAGGAATGGAAGATATTGGCCGGCACAATGCAGTGGATAAAGTCATCGGCGATCTCTTGATAAAGCACCGGCTGCACGAAGCAAAAGTACTCCTTGTGAGCGGCAGGGTATCTTATGAGATAGTAGCAAAAACATTCATGGCGGGTATTCCTGTTCTGGCTGCTGTTTCCGCACCCTCCACACTCGCGGTAGATTATTCAAAAGAATTAGGCATCACTCTCCTCGGCTTCTGCCGCGACGATAGAGCCACCGTATATGCTCACCCGGAAAGAATCAGCGGAACATAGCACCTTGCTGAGTTTCTATCCTGCAGATTATATCGGCTGATGCTTCATTGTTATGGAAGTCAAAAAAATAAGAGGGGCGGATTCTTTTTACCTGACACAACGTACGTATGTCACGCTTGTACCGTTCCAATATTGCGCCCCTGTAGCACCATCACTGATCTTCAACGACCATCTTGCCCAAGTTGAATTTCCATAATCAATAGGGTCTCTGAACCAGATATAATTAGTAGAGGCAGGAGAGGAGAAAGGACCATACATTGATAATACGTAGGTCAACTCTTCATAATTGGGCAGGTGCCAGTCAGAGTAGGTGGATTCTACGAGATCACGGCAGTAATACATGGCACTGCCAATAGTCATTGTAGTAGCCGATTCATCGCTCAGCATCGTCGGAGAAGAGCCGCCGCCGGCGGCCACCGCTGCATCTACGTAATCTTTATTGGCAGCATCGGTTCCCAGTACCGGCGCATCGGTAATACCGCTGATGGCACTCGCACCTAAGCCGCCGGTGAGTTGGATGGATTGATCAACCTGGATCTGTGCGTGGATATAAATGGTAGCGGAAACTGTCAGCAAAGAGAGTAGGATAGATTTTGTGTAAGGCATAATAGTTATGTTTTAGTGAAGATAGTTAGTACCACAAGATGAATTTCTAGTGTGGAAAGGTAAGAAATTATCGTAGCATCCCGCAATCGGAGCAATATATTTTTTCCCTTTTATAAGGGGCGATGCTGATGAACTTCCATTTTGCTCCAGGGGTTTGAGCCACTTTATCTATTGCGATAGTAATATCAGCATTTATTCGCACATCTTTTTTTCAACATTGTCGTCCGTTTTAGTAGTTTTGTGCAACAATATTTATTAATCACCAAACTACTATACCTTGAAACAACTTCTATTCTCATTGGCTTTTGTTGCTCTTGCGTCTTTTGCCCACGCACAGGGAAGCCTTCAGTTCAACGCTGCAAAGATCATCACAAATTCAAGCGGTGTACAGACTGTACCTACCGGTAAGGTCTGGAAAGTTATGTCGGTCTATGGCAAAAACTCTGTTACCGCTGCCTGTCTTGCATTGCCTGCTTATTGTGTGAACAGTTCCTGGCCCACTTCTTCCATCTCCAATGTGAAAGGGAAGGGCTATAAGGTGAATGGGACTGTGGTCTGGCAGACTGTTGATCTGTCTGAGACGGTTATTTATTATCAGTTCAACGACTGCACAGGTGCTACTACGTCCACCTCCAGCCAAGCCGGCTGCGTGACAGCGATCAATCAGATATATCCCAATCAGACCTTTGATGAATTGGCGGCCACTCTCCCTTTTTGGATACCAGAGGGCTATACTCTGGAGACACTGGGAACTACTTCGAATATATCGTTACTCGAATTTAATATTGTTCCTTGACCGGGGTTAGCATTACTTTTAGTTAATACGATTACTTCTAAACCACACTATTGATATGAAAAAAATTCTTCTCGTATTTGCAATGGCTTTTCCTGTTTTCTCCTGTTTCTCACAGGGCACTCTTCAGTTCAGCAGAGCCATAATTCTCTCAGATGTGGAGCAGAC
>JADLBA010000287.1 GCA_020848015.1 Crocinitomicaceae bacterium
AGCTGATATGTATTGAAGCTGGGGGCGTTGGCTGCGTTGTGGGTGGAGGTAGATATAACAGCCCTTACAGTGCGGGCGGTGGTGGTGGTGGTGGCGGATTTGCATCACAATGTTTCACAGTGGTTCCGGGAACCACTTATACAGTCATTACTGGCGATGGTGGTAACGGCGGTGCGGCGGACTTTAGCGGCTCCACCGGCGGCACATCGTCGGTCTCAGGACTTATTTCGGTCACCGGCGGGAACGGCGGAACCTCTAGTGCTTCTGGCGGTTCGGGCGGAACAGGCGGCACAAGTTCGGCTCCAAATAATGCGGTGGGCGCAACAGGCACAAACGGTGCCGTCTATTCCATGTGTGCGAGTACCGCCAGTGGTGTCGGAGGTGCGGGGGGCAATGGAGCTGCCGGTGGGGCTTCTGTTTTCAGTACTGCGGGTAATCAGGGAGGTGGTCCCGCCGGCGGGGGCGGGGGTGGTGGATGCCAGCACACCGGTGGAAAAGGCGGTCCGGGGAAAATAGTTATTTCATGGTGAAAATCATTTAACTCATTTAATTAATTCCAATGAAAAAAAATATTCTTACCTCGCTGGCGGCAATGATCATAGCCACCGGTACGATGGCACAAAGTACATTGCAATTCAACCAGGTGAAACTGATCGGCAGCACAACCGAAACCGTGCCCACCGGAAAAATATGGAAGATCGAAAATATTGTCTATAGTACTGCAATACCCGAAACAGGTACTCAACATGCTGTGATCAGTATAGGTGGAACCTCTGTTACAGTGCGCACTTCCAGGGGAGTAAACATTGCGAGCGGCACCGAGTCAAGGGTAAGTTTTCATACATGGGAGCAGCAACTACCCCTGTGGCTTCCTGAAAGCACCACGTTACAAACAAGTTCGAATGTTTACAAGATCAGTGTAATTGAATTTGACGTTGCCAATTAAGGAGTAACGGGAATAGAGGCGGGCATCACTTCTTGCGTTTCTTGGTAAGTCGCTGGATCCATGCTGCGCCTGACGGATCAAATCCTTCGAGCAATTTGCGAAGGCCATCAAAGAAAAGAAATGCTGTTAGCAGTAGGGTCATTGTCCATATCACTAATGTATTAGCGGACAATGTGGTGATTTGTTTTCCAAAGAGCTTCTTTGAAGGTGAATAAAAATGTGCCGACAGGAATCCACCTTCAGCAGGAGAAATAAAGATCAGGTTTTGTTTCTGCACCAGTTCTCCATTGTACTCAACAATTTTTTTGAGATCGTTTTTATTGGTTACAAAATCCTCCAGACTCTCGTTAAAATAATCGTCTTGAAGTTGGAGATAAGCATCGCGCTGTTCGGGCGTGGCGGTCATTTCGGATATTTTCTTCTCTCTTTCCTGATTCGCCAGGTTAAAGTTTTTAATATAATAGTCATTCAACACCGCGAGATTTCCCTCTACCTTGTTAAGCAGGACATCATTGATTTTCTCAGGAATAAGATCATTTAATTCTGGGAATTCAAAACCGGGCACTTTGGTCAATTCCTTTGTAAATTCTTTACGAAGAAGTCCGAGGTTATATTCAACGTGTTCCTTTTGTGCGGGGTCATTCAGTTTTTTTCGTGTGTCGGTCACTTTCGCGTACAACTCCTTGATCCAGTAATCCTTTTTCCAGTTGTAGAATTTTCGTTGCTGTTCAAATTCAAAAAACTGCCGTTCGTAATCATTGTTTTTAAACTGATATACCGCCAGTGCTTCATACGCCCAGCGTGAGGTCATGATATTTCCGATCCAGGGTACACTTTTTTGGCTGCTGAGAGCAGGTAAAAGCCGGTCAAACCTGACGATCACCCCACTGAAAAGGAGTTGTGGAATAATTAATATCGGAATTATAATATAAATAACTTTCGCGCTATTGAAACTAGCGGAAATATTCAGTCCGAGAACATTGGCAAAACAGCTTGTGCTGAATAAAATGAACCAGAAAGGCAAAAGCATTCCTTTCACTTCGAGAATGGTGTTGCCAATAAGAACAAACGACAAAGACTGCACAAGCGAGATGAAAAACATGATGCCGATCTTAGCCAGCAGATAGCTGCCCTTGTTCAGTTTCAGGTATTTTTCGCGCTTGAGAATTTTCTGATCTTTGATGATCTCCTCAGCACTTACCGTAAGCCCCAGAAAAAGTGAAACTACTACTGAAATAAAAAGATACTGGGGGAAATTGAGGCTTTCGCGGAAGGTATAATGCAGTTCCGGTCCATTGCCAGAAGGATAATACTTGATGAACACTGACAATACCAAGGCCAACACCGGTGCCTCCAGAAAGTTGATCAGCATATATTGCCGGTTGGCCAGTTTACTGAGAATATCCCTTATGACGAAGACCTTGAATTGTGCAATGGCACCTGGCAGTCCGAACAACGTTTTTGGGGACTCTATCACCTCGTCTTTTTGAGCAAGGTGGTTCCCCAGCATGACATTGTAAAAGTTATTCCACTCTTCCGGTGATATCTTGCGGTGCTTAGTCTCATTGCCATATTCATCCACCACTTTCGCTTCGATGATATTGAATATCTGTTCTGGGTTCACATTGCCGCAATGCGGACATTCACTTTCTGTGAGATTGACTTGGTTGGCAAGACGCTTAAAATAGATAATGCTTTCCACAGGGTTTCCATAAAATATCGGGTATCCGCCCTGGTCGAGAATAAACAGTTTGTCGAGCATTTTAAATATATCGCTGCTCGGCTGGTGAATGACGGTAAAGATCAGCTTACCCCTCAGGGTAAGTTCTTTCAGCATATCCATGATATTTTCAGAGTCGCGGCTGGAAAGGCCGCTGGTCGGCTCATCCACAAAAAGTACTGCCGGTTCGCGGATGAGTTCCAGCGCGATGTTGAGCCGCTTGCGCTGGCCTCCGCTGATGGTTTTATCGAGCACCGATCCTACGCGCAAATCTTTTGCCTCATACAAACCAATAGACTGCAGTGTGGAAATTACTCTCTCATTGATTTCTTCGTCGGATTTGTCTTTGAAACAAAGTCGCGCATTGTAATAAAGATTCTGAAAAACGGAAAGTTCCTCGATCAGCAGATCATCTTGTGCAACGTATCCCAACAATCCTTTGATCGGTCCATTCTGGTCATAGATATCATAACCATTGATGGTTACCTTACCGTAGGAAGGGGGAGTATTGCCATTCAGAATATTGAGCAGTGTGCTTTTCCCTGCTCCACTGCCCCCCATGATTCCCACGAGGATTCCGTTCTCTTCGATAATGTTCGCTTGGTGCAGAGCCTGTTTTCCTGAAGGAAAGTAATAGGAAATATTTTCTGCCCTGTAAACGATGCGCGCTCCGGCAACTTCCGACAGGAAAATGTGCAGCACATCGCTATAAAACACTGGGTTGATACGGCTGCTGCGGATATTGGCACCTTGTCCGAATACATAAGTCCTTCCGGGAATTATATTCTGGCTATTGAGAAATAATTCATCCGGCCCAAAATACCGGACATAAAAAAGATTCTCGTCGGGAAGGCGGAGGAACAACAGTTGGCCTTTCAGATCGTGAATAGGAAGAAACAGTGTTTTTACAGATCCTTCATTTTTTCCGCCGGCAACCAAAAAATCCTCGTTTTCGATGGTGTTCTCTTCCGTTGACAATACAAGCAACTTGAGGCGGTCAAAGGTTAGTTGGTCTATATTGAAAGCATCAGATACGGTCTGAATAAACTCCCACTCCTGATTTCCTCTTTCGCTAAATTCACTGATAAATTCAAGTAGTCTTACAACAACGAACAGTTTTTCCTTTTGCTGAAGTTCTTCGTTGATCTGATCACAGATTCTGAGCACTTTTACTGAAGCCATCGAGGTTCTTTTCTCGCTGGAAAGTTTGCCCCTGTGAAATTTTTCTGCAAAATCCTCGAAAAGGCGGAGGTATTCGTTGACAAGGTCTTTGTTGAGTTGCTGGCGTAGAAAAACAGCGACAATTTCGCGCCCTGAATCCTTATTGGCTCCTGCAATGATCGCGAAAAGCTGCATTAAGGCACGTAATATTCCTGCACTCATTTTTTTTTAGTTTGGTCAGGGACATAAACGTTTACTTTTTACCTCTCAAATCCAATAACCAAAACGGCACATCCTGAAGAGCTTCTTGTGATATCCAATGTCGCTTCGATGGTCAGTATCATAGTATTTTGTAAAGAAAAATCCCAATAGGGAGCGTTGCTGTAGTCCGCATTACTGAACAACAGATTTTTTTCTTCGTCAAAAATTTTAAAGATCAGGTTGCTGTCAGAAGTTCCGCTACAGGCGGCAATCCTGTAGGTGTTTCCGCCGAGCAGGGTCGTTTCAAATTCAGCCACATCTGATCCGCTGAGCAAAGCGCGATAAGCTTGTCCGTCAGAAATATATTTGCTCATGATATGGCGCTCACAGGCAGCGGCAATGGGATCACACTGTGCCCGCATAAGCACTGACGCTGATAGAAAAATGAGAGTGCTTAATAATGAAATTTTTTTATTCATGGTGCAGATTTATTGTATCACGAGAGTGCGCAGCCGTGCAATATGTTCAGTAAGACCCGCCATCTGCTCATCAGTTACGGTCAAAGAGGAACGGCTATTAAAGTAGGTCTTCTTATTTTTTTCGTCGTGGATGGGCTTTCTGTATTCATAGGACGACTTTATCGTATCAAAAATATCCACCACCTCTTCCATCTCATTTTTGATCGGCTCAATCGCCGGGTCTTCGAATTTATCGAGCAGGTTATAAAGGCTTTCTGCGGCATGCCGTTGCTCTCCTATTCTGCTCCAAATTTCGGAATTATTCGCGGCTGTGCCGGTAGAAAGGTAAAGAGCCTCCAGCCAACTACCGAACAATACAAGGCAGGCAAGATCATCTCGTTCTGCATTTTTCAGGTATTTATCTCCGGCGTGAAAGAACAGCGCATTCAATGCGAGAAGAGAGTCTTTCTTTGAAATATTGTTTGACAGCCTTGTTACCAGGTTTTTGTCAATATTTTCAAGTATCTGCAGGTCTGATGCGAGTTTACCTACAGCATCAAAATAATCCGCACTGATTTGTCCTTTGTCATAGTTTGCCATATAAGCGAGGTCAGCGCCGTACACACCAAGGTTGAGCGCTTTCTTTTGCTCATTGACGTACTTGGTGCGATTGGCTAATGGATTGAGTAATTCAGATTTAAATGGAACCTTTGCTTTTTCAAGAATGGATGCGAGTTGCGTGGGAGAGGGCACTGAAATAATTTCTCCGTGAAACTTGATGGTACCTGATGAAGAGACAGCGGTGCTGTCATTCAGAGATGGAGACCGATGAGTAGAGGTCGATTCTTCACATGCTGTAAAGAGGAGGACAGATGCGAACAGAACAAACGCCCCTAAAATCAGGGAGAGAGAGAACTTCATTGCGGATGGTCAAATAGTTTAAAACACTTTTTCTACGGCATCTCCGGCTAAAAAGATTCAGCCACATTGCCAAAACAAAGAAAAAGTTTTGACTGAATTGTCGCAGACCTTCGCAATGAAGAAATTACAAAGTTTTCAACGGTTTTTTCAAGCAGTTTTATTACTTAGGCTTTTCCACAGATAGAGACTGGCAACCGATCTGTATGGGCTCCATTTTACTGCCTTACGCTCCATTTTTTTCTTGTCTGGAATTGTTTTCCAGTTGTATAACCGCATCATCGCATTTCGCAGTCCGAGATCATCCGGTGCAAAAACATCACAGCGCCCAAGAGTAAAAATGAGAAACATCTGTCCTGTCCATTTGCCAATCCCTTTGATCTCCACTAATGCATCAAGTACTTCATGATCGGGAAGAAGATGAAGCCGGGAAAATTTTTCCGGTGCATCTGTAAAATGGAGAGACAGATCCTTGATGTATCCCTGCTTTTGAGGAGAAAGCCCCCAGCTCCGCAACAATTCCGGTGAAGAACGATGAAGTACTGCCGGTTCCATTTTCCCTCCTACCCCTGCCTCTACCTTCGAGAAAATGCTTTCGGCGGCCTTAGTCGAAATCTGTTGTGAAATGATGGCTCTCACCAATGACTCGAAGTGATCTGTACTCAACCCGAAATCAATCTTCCCGAAAGATGACAACAAAACTGCCATTTTCCGATCGGTTCGTTCAAAATGTTCAAGTGCCTCCTTGTAAGAATATTTTAGTTTGTTCATCAGTATTTATGACAATACAAATATGAATTCTTTTTTCAAAAACTACATTTGAAGTTGGGTGTGAAAAG
>JADLBA010000288.1 GCA_020848015.1 Crocinitomicaceae bacterium
AGAGTATATTCAGCCGCGCCCATTTTCTTTTTTTTATAAAATTTCTAAACACATGGGTAGTGCCAATACCCATCAGGAAGATCAAGGCAGAGAGTACAGCTATTCTTCCGAATGGCTGTTCCTGCATAGAAGCAATCACAAAGTTACCGAGCACAAACAGCCCCCAGCCACCCGCCTGGCATATCCAGTACAATATGTTTCTCCTGTTCATTCCTTGTCAAAGCTACTAATACGAGACAATAGTGAGAAATTCAAATACACTGTCGGAAAAAAGCAGGGTTGCGAGGTAAAACAGACGGGGAAATCATAACAACTAAAGTCATTATTCCACCCTTCTCTATGAGGAACCAAACAACCAAAACCATCAAAAAATTCTATTGTGGTGTGCAAAAAACAGTGTTGTAACTATTTTAGCCAAAAGAGAGTAAAAGCAGACATTTATGAAACGACTTGTTTAGACTTGCTGATAAAGTCCTGGTTGAAAACGAAAACGTATATCCATCCTTTGAACTACCTCGCCCACTTCTACTTATCCGGTAATGATGAAGAATTGCTTGCCGGGCAATTTTTGGGCGATATTGTGAAGGGCAGGGACTATGAAAACTACCCTCCGTTGATCCGTGCAGGTATTCTACTCCACCGTTTTATTGACAGTGAAACGGAAAGTCATTTTGCCTGCCGTGAGTTCAGAGCCACCTTGCGGCCATACTGCGGACTACATTCTCCTATTGCAGTAGATATGCTCCTCGACCACGTGTTTGCCAGCCGCTGGAATGAGTATTCTGAAATAGCACTTCATGATTTTGCCGAAAAAACATATATGAGACTATCGAATAAGGTCTCGCTGTATCCTGAAAAAACGAGAATAGTCCTTCACTATATGAAAGAGCACAACTGGCTTTTATCTTATGCAAGTACTGAAGGAATGAAAAGATGTATCAGGGGGCTTGCCAAAAGAGTGCGCGGTGGATCCGCGTTGGAAAAGGCCGCTGATAATCTCGAAACCCTTGTCGTTCCTGCCAGATCATGCTTTGAATCCTACTTTCCGCATCTTGTTACCGCTTGCACTGACAAAATCAATATTTTTGCACACAGCAATTGAATGACACCAATGAAAAAACTGTCAATACATTTAACTGTTACAGTGCTCTAAATAAATGTGTATGAAGAATCTAACAGTTAATTTTATCTTCGTATTCCTTTCACTCGGAGTTACGGCCGGAAATATTATTCTGGAGGGGCGTTACCAACAGAGGAGCATTTATGTGATCAACACCGTTTCACCGGATGGTGCCGGATTTTGTGTGTATGAAGTTACAGTAAATGGTCTCGTATCTTCAGATGAGGTAAATTCTCAGGCGTTTGAAATAGACCTTTCTATCTATAATCTGAAAGTCGGCGATCCCGTCTCTATCATTATCAAACATAAGGATGGCTGCCTTCCCAAGATTCTTAATCCTGCAGCACTGGAACCTGCTCCGACTTTTAACTGTACAAAGATCGAATGTACTGATCAGGGACAACTCTCTTGGGAAACAAGAGATGAACTGGGCAAGTTACCCTTCATCATTCAGCAATTCAAATGGAATAAGTGGGTGAATATTGGTGAGGTAATGGGCAATGGGAACGTTGCCAAAAACACCTATAAATTTCAGGCGACACTCACCAGTGGCCATAACAAGTTGCGTGTTGTTCAGAAAAGCTATGAAGGAGACCTGCGCAAAAGTCAGACGGCAGAAGTAACCAGTACAGTGACTGCTGTAACATTCAAATATGACCGAAAAACAAAAAAGATAAACTTTTCAGCGGACACCTCGTATGAACTATACAATGTCTATGGGCAGATTGTAAAAAGAGGTTACGGGAACAATGTGGATGTCACCTCCCTGCATAAAGGGGATTACTATCTTAGCTACGATAATAAAACAGATAAATTTTTGAAAAAGTAAATCAACCAAAACCAAATACCGCTTATTGAAAAGCCCCACTCTTTTTTAAAGGTGGGGCTTTTTATTCGCTGATAGTTATATTGGGATAATGGACTTATTGTTGTATTTTGCCCCTTTAGATGGGAAGGAAGAAACTGTTGAAATACTATATTTATTTTATTCTGGTTGCTTTGGCAGGAATAGTCTCGTGCGGGAGACAAGGCCAGAAAAACGGGCGCACCCTTTCACCTCCGGTGAAGTTTGATCTCGATTCAATTAAACACAGAGGCAAAATTATATTACTCACCGAAAACAGTGCATCTACCTATTATCTATACAGGGGTCAAGCCAAAGGATTTGATTATGAACTGGTGAAATCCTTTGCAGAGCACATTGGTGTTCAACTCGAAGTCCACATTCTCGATGATGTAGATGAAATGTTCGAGTTGCTGAACAAAGGCGAAGGTGACCTCATAGCCTCCAACCTGACCATCACCCATGAGCGCGAAAAATTTGTCCGCTTTTCTAATCCACTGTATTTCTCTCGCCAGATGCTTGTCCAGCGGAAATACGATGTAAAAAATCCCGACTCACTGTTTAAACTCCTCACTGACACCGCCGCATTAGACCAACTGCCGGTATGGGTTCATGAGTATTCATCATTTTATTCGCAACTGAAAAAAATGGAAAGCCGTAGCGGAAAAAAATTCGCTATAGAAGAAGCCCCCGGCAATATCAGTACCGATGATCTGGTGCGGCTGACAGCATCAGGAGAAGTTAACGCAACGGTAACCGACGAA
>JADLBA010000289.1 GCA_020848015.1 Crocinitomicaceae bacterium
AGTTTGAAGAGCGCATGAAAGCGGTGATGAACGAATTGGAAAAATCACCGGATGTTATACTTTTCATAGATGAGATACATACGATTGTGGGAGCCGGAGGAGCCAGCGGTTCTCTCGATGCGAGCAATATGTTCAAGCCCGCTCTTGCGCGGGGTGAGATTCAGTGCATTGGCGCGACCACCCTCGATGAGTACCGTCAGTATATTGAAAAGGATGGGGCGCTCGAACGACGATTCCAAAAAGTAGTAGTTGATCCTACTTCTATTGATGAGACCATACAGATACTGAATAACATCAAAGATAAATACGAAGAGCACCACAGCGTTATTTACACGGATGATGCTATTGAAGCTTGTGTAAAACTGACTGCCCGGTACATCACCGACCGTCACCTTCCCGATAAGGCGATTGACGCATTAGACGAAGTAGGTTCCCGAGTTCACCTCCAAAACATCAATGTGCCAAAAGAGATCATAGATATTGAAAAAAGCATTGAAGATGTAAAAGAGGAAAAGAACAGGGTAGTGAGAAGCCAAAAGTACGAAGAGGCGGCAAGGCTACGCGACAAAGAGCGCCAGTTACAGGAAAAACTTGAAGTGGCGAAGAAAAAATGGGACGAAGAAACGCGCAGCCACCGCGTAACGGTTGGGGACCCCAATGTGGCTGAGGTGGTAGCAATGATGACTGGAATTCCTGTTCAGCGGGTTGCGGAAAAAGAAAGCGGCCGCCTCGCAAAAATGGATCAGGAACTCGAAGGAAAAGTAATCGGCCAGGACGAAGCGATCAAAAAAGTAGTAAAAGCCATCAAACGCAATCGCGCCGGCTTAAAAGACCCCAACCGCCCTATTGGTTCGTTCATTTTCCTTGGCCCCACAGGAGTTGGGAAAACCCAGTTGGCAAAAGAACTGGCGAAATATATGTTTGATACAGAAGATGCGCTGATCCGGATTGATATGAGCGAAGACATGGAAAAATTTGCTGTGTCTCGACTTATTGGTGCACCTCCCGGTTATATCGGCTATGAAGAGGGAGGGCAGTTGACTGAAAAAGTGAGAAGGCGCCCCTACTCGATCATTCTGCTCGACGAGATTGAGAAAGCGCATCCCGATGTTTTCAATCTGATGCTACAAGCGCTCGATGATGGGCAGATGACAGATAGTTTAGGACGGAAGGTGGACTTTAAGAATACCGTGATCATTATGACCTCTAACATTGGAGCCCGCCAGCTTCAGGATTTTGGTGTTGGAGTCGGATTCGGTACCACTACCCGTAATACCCAGGAAGAGAGCGATAAAAAAGGAGTGATAGAAAGCGCTCTGCGCAAAGCATTTGCCCCCGAATTTCTCAACCGTGTTGATGATATTGTGGTGTTCAATGCCCTCAAGAAAGAGCATATTTTTGAGATCATTGATATTGAATTGAGTAAACTTTTCCATCGTATTACTGATCTCGGTTATAACATCAAACTCACCGAAACAGCTAAAGACTTTGTCGCCGAAAAAGGCTTTGATGAAAAATTTGGTGCACGTCCACTGAAACGCGCTATCCAGAAGTACCTTGAAGACCCTCTCGCTGAAGAAATTATCAACAGCAATATCAAGACCGGTGATACCATCAGTGTGGACTACAATAAGACAGAGGATAAAATCGAAATGAAGGTTGAAAAGCAAAAGCCTTCCAAGAAAGAAGAAAAAGCAAAAGATCAGGGTACTACACCTGAGGAGTAGTAATAAACATCTGTTCAATTATTTAAAAGGCTGCTAGATAATTGCAGTCTTTTTTTTGTGGATTAATATTTTTTTACGGAAGAATATTCTAATTTGCAACGCTGAATGAAATTCCGGGGTTCCGGAATATATTGGCATGGTGGAGTCCGGATACCACCCAAAAGAAACGGGGCGCAACCGAAAAGCCAGACGAGTAGGAAACCACAAAACTCAATACGTATGAAAACAATGAGAACATTGCTGTTATTACCTATTTCTATTGCAGTACTGATGTCTGGCTGTAAAAAAGAAGAGGGACCCGCAGGGCCACAAGGTCCCGCAGGGCCACAAGGAAATGCGAATGTGAACTATGAAGTGATTGCAGTGAGCCCTGGAGATTGGGCAGGTGATGGAGATGGATATCAGGCTGTTAAAACTTCTACTGTTATTACGCAGGAAATCTTTGATAAGGGAGCTGTACTTTGCTACTTTAAAAGCGGAGAATATTATGTTCCCGTACCCTTGTCGTTTGCTGGATCAGGCTATACCTCTCATTTTTATTTTTTTTACAAGCCCAATGAGATCACTTTTATTACTGCGGACAGCGACGGTCTTACTCTTTCTCCCGGCCAAATAAATTTCAAGGTGGTTGCAGTGGCATCTAAATCATTGCTTCAGCAGTCAGACGTTGACCTGAACAATTATGAAGAAGTGAAAGAGGCGTTGCATTTAGAAGATTGATTTTTTAGTAAAAAAGGATAAAAAGAGCGGGCATTGCCCGCTTTTTTTGTCTAAATTTCATAGCGACTTTGTATTTGGGTACAAAAATTTTGAGAAAATATGTAATCGTACCATCGCTGATGCTCACTTGGTCAATGGAAAACAAAAAGGGAAAAGTACTAAAAGGAATTTTGGCCGCAATTGAAATTCGAATGAGCAATGCGATAATGAACTTTCTTTTAATTTAGTGGATATATAAGAAGAAAAAAATTTAACCTTATTACTATGAATACAATGAACAAAACCAACAGACTTTTTTCAACGGTGGCTATGCTGGTTGCCGCGATTCTCTTTGCCTCCATTCAATCCTTTGCTCAATGTAAACCAAAGATTAAAATTGATGGTCAGAGTACCGGGGTTAGTCAGACGGACGAATTTGGACTTCGACTTCCATTGTGGCTGAAAGAAAATCAGAGTCTGGCAATAGGTTCGAGTGTCAGTTCTATTTCAGTACTTGAGTTTGATGTAAATGGAAGTGCCCTTGAATTTATTCAGGTATTGAGCATTACATCCATTACTGGTGTTCAGGTTCCTACTGGCAAGGTATGGAAAGTGGAGTCGGTAGTGATGGAAAACAGCCCTTCTACTTACCGCAGCATAACCTACTCCATACCTGGTACATACACCTGGACGGTACCAGCGTGTGCAGAAGAGATATGCGTTGAACTCTGGGGTGGTGGTGGCGGTGGTAGTGGAAGTTATGTTTCCGCGGGGAGTGCAGCCGGAGGCGGTGGTGGTGGATTTGGCTCAGGGTGTTTTTCAGTGACACCAGGGGCTTCGTATTCTGTGACGGTTGGAGATGGAGGCACAGGTGGCTCTACTGCATCAGCCGGCGGTACTGGTGGAGCCAGCAGTGTCGGATCGCTGATCAGTGCCAATGGTGGCAATGGCGGGTTGGCAAGTGCCACCGGTGGAACCGGCGGAACGGGTGGAACAAGTTCAGCAGCGACCAATGTGACCGGAGGTCCAGGTACTGGTGGAGGCCCCGATTGCGGAAGCATCAGTGGTATGGGAGGAACAGGAGCCAATGGCGGTGCCGGAGGAGTCGGCGTTGGATCGGGCACAAATGGAAATCCTGGTACTGCACCAGCCGGCGGCGGTGGTGGTGGAGGAAGTGGAACTTGTTCAGGGAGCCGTTCAGGTGGAAAAGGAGGTGCAGGAAGAGTAGTGATTACCTGGTAATAATAAATACATATTATTGATAGATTGGCGGCTCTCTATTGTTTCCATCACTATGCATACTTGCATACCTACTCTGCAGGTGGTTGTTATAGTGTGTCATCTGCGAGAATATGATTTTTCATTCAAATAGGAATTACGCTATTGTCGCGGCTATCGCGAATCAAAAAAAGTGATAACTTTGGTCAATGACCCATCGGAGCTATCTATCGTCGCCGGATAAAATTGAGCAAGTAAAAGAATGCATAAGCCGGTTAGAAACAGGGTGGAATCATAAAAATACTTTCCTATGGGTTTCGGCCTTTACCGACCCGTGTGAATATGTAGATGGTTTTGGCCGTTATCATTCCCGGTTCACTCACGAACAGAATGCACGGTTGAATGAAAGGGCTTGGAACTCAGTTTATGCTAACAGCCGCGCCCTGCTCTCATTTGATAGTATTGAATTTTATCACGAGCACCTCGCTGTATTGATTGTGCGATGTATGATTGATTACGAAATTCAGAGTACTATGAAAGAAGGAAATTTCCGAATTACTGCTATCATAGAAAAACATGGTCAAGAATGGTTTATACGTCATTATCACAATACACCTGTACGCTAGTAAAACAAAGTAGAAACACTGATGATTATGACTCAGAAAGGGGGATAGATTTCTTGACATTTCTAAGAAAAATTTAAAAACGTCCTCTTCCTCCTTCTGCTGGAAAGGTTTCAAATAGCTACATTTGCCGCTCTTTTCAGACATTTTGAATCTTCGCGAACATATTTCCTCTCCCCTCTTTGAGACCATCGGCAAAAGCGCAGCATTACTCGGTATAGAAGTATTTGCCATTGGAGGAATGGTTCGTGATCTGCTGCTGAAAAGGCCAAATAAAGACTATGATTTTGTTACCAATGGCAATGGTATTGCTCTTGCGGAAGCGGTAGCAAAAGCTCTTGGTGTGCGTAAGGTGACTGTTTACAAAAATTTTGGAACAGCACATTTCAGATATGAAGACCTCGATATTGAATTTGTCGGAGCACGAAAAGAATCTTACCGTTCTCATTCACGAAAGCCGGAAATAGAAGCCGGTACACTACAGGAGGATCAGAACCGGCGTGATTTTACGATCAATGCTCTGGCTATTTCTCTGCAAGAAGAAAGTTATGGTGAACTGATTGATCCGTTCAATGGACTGCTGGATTTAAAATCCAAAACCATTCGTACTCCGTTAGATCCTGATATTACCTACAGCGATGATCCACTTCGAATGCTTCGTGCGATCCGGTTTGCAACGCAATTAGGCTTCAGCATCGAACAACACAGTTTTGAAGCTATCCGTCGGAATGCATCCCGGCTGCAGATCATTAGTATGGAACGTATATCTTCAGAGGTGAACAAGATGGTTCTTTCAGCCAATCCGGGGACAGGATTCAGAATGATGTTCGATACAGGGCTACTGCATGAGTTTTTTCCTGAAATGATCTTGTTGCATGGAGTAGAGCGAAAAAAAGGCATTTCGCATAAGGATAATTTTTTCCATACGCTGCAGGTACTCGACAATCTCGCTAAAACAAGCGATGATCTGTGGTTGCGGTGGGCAGCCATTCTTCACGATATCGCTAAGCCGCA
>JADLBA010000290.1 GCA_020848015.1 Crocinitomicaceae bacterium
ACCACGAACTTTGGGAGAGAGAATATAGATAAGATTATTGCACTGAACGACAAAGCCCTGCTCACCCATAAAGGCACTGTCAGCAACGCACAGATGGAAGAAATGGTAGATAAAGTTTATCTGGCTTTTGACACTTACAGAAAAAAAGAAAACGCACAAATGGCAGATGAACAAGATTTGGAAGAATTGAAAGCCCTTGAAAGTAAAATTAAAAGCAAGAAAAAATAAACCATGGAAAAAGGGAAAGGAAAAACACGTGTTGAGCAGGGTCGAAACAAACCGAGCATCAGGTTTCCAGAGTTTAAAGACGAGTGGGAGCAATTTTATTTGGGTGATTTAGTTTATAAGACCGACAAGAAGAATAAAGAGAATCTGAATCTTCCTGTTTATTCTATTAACAACACATCTGGATTTGTTCCGCAAGATGAGCAATTTGAAGGTAGAAACAGTCAAGAAAGAGGATTTGATATTAGTATTTACAAAATCATCAATAGCAAAACATTTGCTTACAATCCTGCTCGTATAAATGTTGGTTCTATTGGCTACAGTTTTGATTTGGAAAATGTACTTGTCAGTTCGCTATACGTTTGCTTCAAAACAAAAGAAAATCTTGATGATATATTTTTGCTTCACTTTTTGAATACAAGTTCATTCAAAATATCGGTTTTAAGAATTCAAGAAGGTGGTGTTAGACAATACTTGTTCTTTGAGAATTTATCAAAGATTAAAATCTCCATTCCATCCCTCCCCGAACAAAAACGCATTGCCTCTTTCTTTATGGTGGTGGACAAGAAAATTGCCGAACTCAAACAAAAGAAAGCCCTGCTGGAGCAATACAAAAAAGGGGTAATGCAAGGGCTATTCCTGCCAGCATCAGGAGAGGAAGGATTAGAGGATGATAGGATTCAAAATGAAAAAGAAAAAGAAAAAGAAAAAGAAAAAGAAAATAAAAATCCTATAATCTTAAAATCCAATCAATCCAAATCCGGACAGTTGAGATTTAAGGATGAAAATGGAAATGAGTTTCCTAAGTGGGAGAAGAAGAGGTTGGGGGAAGTTGGAGATAATATTATGTATGGAATGAATGCTGCTGCAATTAATTTCGATGGCGAGCATAAATACATAAGAATAACCGACATTGATGAAAATTCAAGAGCATTTACACCTAATCCTTTGACATCCCCAGCGGGACGAATAGAGGATAAGTATAAATTGGTCGTAGGCGATATTGTTTTTGCAAGAACGGGAGCAAGTGTTGGCTAATCATACTTGTATAATGAAAAGGATGGGAACATATTCTTCGCTGGGTTCCTTATTAAATTTTCTATCAAGAATGCGAATCCATATTTTGTTTTCTTGCAAACTCTCTTAGAATCATATCAAAAATGGGTTCTGAAGATGTCAATGCGATCTGGTCAGCCAGGAATAAACGCAGAAGAATATAAATCGCTTTCAATAGTATTTCCTTGTATTGAAGAACAAACCCGCATCGCCAATTTCCTTTCTTCCATAGACGAAAAAATAAATCAAACCGAATTTCAAATCCAGCAAACCCAAGAGTGGAAAAAGGGACTTTTACAAAATATGTTGGTGTGAGCAGCGCCAAACTTACCGTGAAAAAGTGTATATTTATACCATATTTCACGTAAAATAAACGGTGGGTCTATGATAAATCAAACCACAAAAGATAAAATAGAAGCCCTGCAAAACCGCTACGCGACATTGGCAAAAGGCAACGAAATTTTGTTGAAAGAGATAGCCTTTGCCGAAATTCCCGAAATGGTTTACAACTCAAATGCCATAGAGAACTCAACACTTACCTTGGAAGATACCGAAAAAATATTGGCAGGCGACAACTTAAACCGCAAAGTAAATGTGCGTGAAATATACGAAGCCAAAAACCTGGCACACATTACCGAAATCCTGCTTCAAAAAAGCAAACATAAACTCAACATCAAACTCATTTTAGATTTACACAAAACCCTGCTTACACATATTGACGACCGTATTGCAGGACGTTTTCGCAGGGGCAAAGAGTGGGTTCGTGTGGGCAATCACTTAGGTGCAAATCCGCAGTTTGTTGATGCGCTGATACAAGAATTGGTGGATGATTACAATCAAAATAAGAATCGCTATTTTTTAGACAGTATTGCCCGCTTTCACGCAGAATTTGAAACCATTCATCCCTTTGTGGATGGTAACGGGCGAATGGGCAGAGTGCTTATCAACTTACAATTGACGAACGCAGGATTACCTCCTATTATCATTCAAAACAAAAGCAAACACAGCGACTATTATCCGCTGTTTACAAATTATCCTGCCACAATGAAATTTGGCGGTTTTACACAATTGTTTGCGATGTTGTTGCAAGAAGCATTACACAAGCGAATAACCCTGATTACAGCAAAAAAAATAATTCCGCTTTCAGTGTGGGCAAACAACAACAATGTAAAAGCAAACGTGGCAGCCAACAAAGCAAAACGGCAAACCATTCCTGCTTTTCGTCTGCGTGAAAAATGGATGATAGCCGAAGAATATACAAATGGTCTGAATCAGGATTTTTAGGATACATGATTTTAGGATTAAAAAAGTGAACTAATGAAATACGAAGAGATAACCCATAAAATAATTGGTTGTGCAATGAAAGTGCATAGCACATTAGGCAATGGTTTTCGGGAAGTGATTTATCAAAGAGCATTGGCAATTGAAATGAAAAAACAAGGCTTGAACTTTCAAAGAGAAATGGAAATGACCATTTTTTATGAAGGTATTGATATCGGTACAAGACGGGTTGATTTTTTCGTGGAAGACAACATTATGGTGGAAATAAAAGCAGTGATAAAATTAGAAGATGTGCATTTAGCTCAGGCAATGAATTATTGTCAGGCATATCATTTACCCATAGGATTGCTGATAAATTTTGGTTCAAAAAGTTTGGAGTTCAAGCGAGTTTATAATCTTACTCATCCTGAAAATAAGGAGTACGTAAAAAATAATCCTAAAATCATCAAATCCTAAAATCATCAAATCCTAAAATTATCAAATCCTAAAATCATCAAATCCTAAAATCATCAAATCCTAAAATCATCAAATCCTAAAATCCTAATCCAGACAAATGAAGGAGAGTGAACAAATATTAGAAGAACAGTTAGTTGCACAGCTTCAAAAATTGGGTTATGGCTTGGTGCAATTGAAAGATGAAAAAGATTTAATTACCAACCTGAAAACGCAATTAGAAAAACACAACAACATACAATTCAGCACAAAAGAATTTGAACGGGTGCTGAATATTTTGAGCAAAGGTTCGGTATTTGAAAAATCCAAAACACTACGCCAAAAACAGCACATTGTAAGAGATAACGGAGACAACCTGTATTTTGAATTTGTGAATGTAGAACACTGGTGCCAAAATCAATTTCAGGTTACGCATCAGGTAACAATGGAGGGCAAATACAAAAACCGCTATGATGTTACCTTGCTCATCAACGGTTTGCCTTTGGTGCAAATAGAACTGAAACGAAGAGGACTTGAACTGAAAGAAGCCTTTAACCAAATCAATCGCTATCAACGCCATTCGTTCGGGGTAAATTCTGCCTTGTATCAATACGTTCAAATCTTTATTATCAGCAACGGAGTAAATACAAAGTATTACGCCAACAACAGGCATCAATCATTTAAACAAACTTTCTATTGTACAGACAAGGAAAACAAACGCCTGACCAACATTGTAAACGGCTTTACTTCCGAATTTTTAGAGCCGTGCCACATCAGCAAAATGATATGCAAATACATTGTGCTGAACGAAACCCACAAAATTTTAATGGTGCTTCGTCCGTATCAGTTTTATGCCGTTGAAGCATTGATTGACCGTGTGAAGAACACCAACAAAAACGGTTATATCTGGCACACTACAGGTTCAGGAAAAACGCTAACAAGTTTTAAAGCCAGTCAGATTTTTATGAATCTGCCACAAGTAAAAAAAGTGGTTTTTGTGGTGGACAGAAAAGATTTGGATTACCAAACCAACAAAGAGTTCAACAGCTTTAGCAAAGGCTGCATTGACGGCACAGACAACACCAAGCAATTGGTAAAACAGTTTTCTGACGATACCAAACTGATTGTAACCACCATTCAGAAACTCAATACTGCCATCAGCAAAAAGCAGTATTTGGGCAAAATGGGAAAATTGAAAGACGAAAAAGTCGTTTTCATTTTTGACGAGTGCCACCGTTCACAGTTTGGCGAAACGCACAGCCGTATCAAATCATTCTTCAACAACATTCAGATGTTCGGTTTTACAGGCACACCCATTTTTGCCGACAATGCCGTGAAGAATGAATTGGGCAAACGCACCACCAAAGAACTATTTGCCGACTGCTTGCACAAATATGTGATTACAGATGCTATTAAAGACGAAAACGTGTTGAAGTTTTCAGTGGAATATGTGGGCAGATACAAACGCAAGGAAACCGCCACCGAAATTGATATTGAGGTAGAAGACATTGACAAAAAAGAGTTGATGGAATCGCCTGTGAGATTGGAGAAAATTGCAGATTACATTTTAGCACACCACAACCGCAAAACGCACAATCGGGATTTTACCGCCATGTTTTGTGTAAGCAGTGTTGAA
The DNA here is from genome assembly GCA_020848015.1 of Crocinitomicaceae bacterium. Taxonomy (GTDB): domain Bacteria; phylum Bacteroidota; class Bacteroidia; order Flavobacteriales_D; family Sanyastnellaceae; genus JADLBA01. The sequence continues at coordinate 4,631 of JADLBA010000290.1, forward strand.
ACGCTGATAAAGTATTACGACATTTTACAACGCAAAAAAGAAGAAGGCAAACACAACCTGAGAATTGCCACCATTTTCAGCTATGCCAGCAATGAAGATGATGCAGATGCGAACGGATTTTTGCCCGAAGAATTATCGGTGGTAGAAGAACCGAAAGCCCTTTACGGATTGACAGCACACAGCCGTGAAAAATTAGATGAATTTATCGGGCATTACAACCAACTTTTTGAAACGAAATTCTCCACCAAAGACAGCGAGAGTTTTTACAACTACTATAACGACATTTCCAAGAAAGTAAAGGAACGTAAGATTGATATTTTACTGGTGGTAAATATGTTCCTTACAGGTTTTGACAGCCCAACGCTGAATACCTTGTATGTGGATAAGAATTTGCGTTTTCACGGCTTAATTCAAGCGTATTCAAGAACGAACAGAATTTTAAACGAACAGAAATCACAAGGCAACATCATTGTTTTCCGCAACCTGAAAAACGCTACTGACGAAGCCATTACGTTGTTCAGCAACAAAGAAGCGATTGAGGTTATCATTATGAAACCTTATGAGGACTATGTAAAGAAATTCAATGAAGCCCTTATTACCCTGCTTAAAATTACGCCAACAGTAAACAGTGTAAACGAACTGCAAACCGAAAATGATGAACTGGAATTTATAAAAGCATTTCGTGAACTGATAAGGAAAAAAAACATTTTGTCTGCCTTTGCAGACTTCAAATGGGAAGATTTGGCAATGAATGAGCAGTTGTTTGAAGATTACAAAAGTAAGTACCTTGACCTATACGACAAAGTAAAAAGCGATCGCCAAAAAGAGAAAGTTTCCATATTGGAAGATGTGGACTTTGAACTGGAACTCATTCACCGCGACGAAATCAATGTGGCTTACATCATTCAGTTGCTCATAAAACTGAAATCGAAAGTGCAGAAAGAGGTTTCGCAAGCCGAAAAGGAAATTTTCAACTTGCTGAACACCGAAGCAAATTTGAGGAGCAAGCGGGAACTGATAGAAAAATTCATTCAGGAGAATTTGCCTGTGTTGGAAGATGAAGACGACATTCCCGAAGCATTTGAAAAGTTTTGGAATGAAGAACAGGAAAACGCTTTCAACAAATTGGTGAAAGAAGAAAGCCTATCACCCGGCAAAACCCAAACCCTGATTGAAGATTATTTGTATGCAGAACGAGAACCGTTGAGAGATGAAATTTTGGAATTGCTGGAAGGCGAAAAACCTTCGGTTTTAGAACGCAAGAAAACTGGCGACAGAATTTTTAGAAAAATTCTGGGCTTTATAGAAACTTTTATAAATGGAATGACGAATTGACAGGAATATAATGTACTCTTCCGGCAAACTACCTATCTGTATCAATTCCTGTGGATTACCCACTGGCTCTGGCTGCAATATCGAAGAAATGTACAGCAATACTTCAGCCACCCCTTTTTCGCCCCTCGAAAATTGATCGTGAGTTATTCCAGATAGAGATCAATAAGCCCTTCCGGTTCCTCTATTTCTACTTCTCTTTTCTTTCGGTCAATCTTTCGGATAAACTCCTCCCGCAGCGGAAGCAGGATTGTAACCCCATTGTATTGAATCTGTAACTGCGGGTTGGCGGGCAATTCGAGCACTCCTGAAACTGTTCCTATCTCGCCCCTGTTTACATCCTTTACCCTGAACCCGTTGATACTGCGAAGAGCCAGACGCGTTTCGTCCTGCTCCGACAAATCTTCACGGGCAATAAATATTTTTGATTTCACTAATTGTTTAGCGGCCTCTTCGCTGTCAATGCCCTCAAGTTTCAACTTCATGGCTTTATTGGTCTTTGTCCCAATACTCTCTATCGTATAAGGAACCATTTCGTTTTTCGTCTCTAGGTAGAGTGTGCTGAGATGATTGTAATCGGCTTGTGAAGCAGCATTGAGAAAAATAGTCAACTCGCCCTTGTAACCGTGAAGGCGCGTAACATAACCCAATTCTACAAGATCATCATTTGAAGGTATCATTGCAATATGAAGAATAAAAAAAGAAGGCTGCTCCCGCAGAAACAGCCTTAAAAAATTTACATAATAAAAACTATGCCTCTGAAGATTCTGCTGCAGGAGCTTCTGTTGCAGGGGCTTCTTCGACCTGTGTATCTGTAGGTACTTCGGCAGATTTTGCAGCGCTTTCAGCGGCTTCTGCCGCAGCAGAGGCCAACGCCTTCAGCCGGGTTTCATTCACTGCACGTTCTGCTTTCAGCGCTTTACTCTTTGCTTCTTCTTTGTTTTTAGAAAGCTGATCGCGCTTACCCTGTATCTTACCTTCTTTTTCGGCCACCCAAGCCTCAAATTTTTTATCCGCATCTTCCTGCGTCAGAGCTCCTTTGAGAACCCCCTTATGCAGGTGAAGACGGTAAAGAACACCTTTGTAGCTAAGAATAGCACGCATGGTGTCGGAAGGTTGAGCACCCTTCTGCAACCAGCTAAGCGCCTTATCGTTATCAATAACGATCGTCGCAGGATTAGTGTTGGGATTATAGCTGCCGATGCGCTCGATGTACTTGCCATCTCTGGGTGAACGGCCATCTGCTGCTACGATGTGGAAGAAAGGTTTTCCTTTCTTGCCGTGACGTTGAAGTCTGAGTTTTACTGCCATGGTAAATTGTTTGGTGGGTGCGAAACCCTGTTAACAATGAATTTTTAATTTGGGCGGCAAATGTAGGGTTTTCTGCCTAATAAACAAGGGACTATTAATCTTTTTTTATGTCTATCATCTATATAACAAGGTAGTATATAGCGTCATTCCTCCCTCCATCATCCGGTTGTATATGAAGACTGTTCAAACTAATATTCTCACAAAAAATAATCAATCGGGCAGGCGAATCGGAATTTTTTCCCACAATAGTATATGAAGCGGAGATGAAAACTACTCATAGAGGAAGAAAATTGCCGCTTTCTTCTATCTATACTATTTTCGGGGCTTTAACCGTTCAAAAGTATTGCCGGTTTACACCAAAATACCTTGCCTGTGCTGAAGACGATCTTTTTCCATCCGTGTTTTATTTTACTTTCTGCCCGGCAAACATTTCGGAAATTTATCGTCTTCCTCTTCTTTCTTTTTGCTGTATTTTTCTGTTTTGGACAATACGAAAAACATCCTCTCGACGGCAAACGCTGGCTCAATATTTCAGCAGGAGCCAATACCGCTGATCATATTTCCTGGCAATCGGCTCTTTCATACTCAAAAAGAAGTGACTATATCATGACCTCACTGCGTTTTGCCTATACACAGGAACTGATAGAAGGTGCCGATGATTCTGTTACTTTCCGGAAAAATCGCATTATCGAAACAGGCATTATGTGGGGTGAAGGTTGGGGAGGTAGGCGATGGTACGCAGCCGGTTCTGCGGGGATGAGCATCAACCTGCGGATGTACGGAGACTCTGCCATTGAAAACAATACCTCTTTCCAATACTTCTCTGCTCTCACACTCGGAGTGCCCGCCCAGATTGAAGCGGGTGTTTTTCTCAACAAGCAATTAGCGATCAATACCACATTGCTCGGAAACTGGAATTTCAGGCAACCTTACATTGGAGTACATCTTGGCATCACATACCGCTTCAAACATGCATCCTCCTCTGAAAGCCTATGAAAATAATATCGTTTGAATGGGGGATATTTTTTAAAAAAGAAAAACAAACATTTATAGCGTTACGAAGCGAAGAGCGCACAAAACAGCCTGCATCTATTCACAATGAAGAGAAGAGCACGTAATGCAATGCTTTTACAATACTCAAATCATTCAATATGATCACCTCCATAACAAAATACACAACAGCAGAAAAGTAATTCCATTCTTTGAAACCAAGTATAAATTGCATCCCAAAGAACTGACCTTCGGCACAAGATTCAGAGCTAATACATATAGATGAGCCATTTCGGAGAAAAGAAAATTCTGAAAATTTCAAACCAATGAAAAGAAGGAGATTTTTGCAAAATGTAGCACTGGGGCTTCCCGCAATTTCCTGTATGCCTTCGCTGCTTCTATCGTGTAAAAAAGAGGAGCTTTTCGATGACTCTTCATTCAGCGGGTCGGTAGCTATCGTAGGAGCCGGAGCAGCCGGGATGTATGCTGCCTACCTGCTGAATGGCCAGAATGTAAAAGTAAAGATTTACGAAGCCTCAGATAATTACGGTGGCCGCATCCGGCCACTGAAAAATTTTTCAGATTTCACTATCGAATTAGGAGCTGAAGAGATTCGCGGCAACAACTCATTGTGGTACGACCTTATCGCTTCTACCAATGCAGAGTTTGTTACTGCCGGACTCACTGATTTTTATTTTGTTGACAGCCTGCTCAAACCGGAAGGTGAAATGACCGGAGATGGGGATTTCCTGCACCTGCGTGAAATTGTAGATAATCTTGCAAATTATAGTGGCGCTGATATCAATGCTCAGATTTATGGAAATATCGCGGGTATTGCAGGCCGTATAGAGCCTATTTATAATGCATGGGTCGGCAACGATTATGGTACCTCCAATGCACGTGTTGGAATGGCCGGTATCCAGGAATCAAAAAATCTTTGGGCTTCCGGGAATAATAAATATCGCCTTCTTCACCGCGATCTCTTCAGCATCATAGAAGAACGGTTTTCCAGCATACTCGGACAAATTCACCTCAACACTCCCATCGTTTCCATTGACTATTCCTCATCGAAAATCAAGCTGATGAGTGAAGGGGGCGAAAAATTTGAAGCTGACAGAGTAATTGTAACGGTACCGCTGCGGATATTGTTCGACAATGTAATTGATTTCATTCCCAACCTCCCTCCTCTGCATCTGCAGTCGCTGAGCAATATCGGTATGGATAAAGGGATAAAAATAATTCTGCGGTTTTCCAGCCGATTCTGGAATGACAATACCTACCGGATCTATGGTTCGAGCCTGGTGCCTCTTTTCTGGGCTCCCGGTTCCGGTGGGAAAAGTAGTGCGAACGATGTACTGACTGCTTTTGTAATGGGAGAAAAAGCAGAGCAACTCGACAGTCTCGGCGATACTATGATCACCACAATCCTTGCAGAATTAGATCAGATTTTTGGAAACAATGTAGCTTCCTCAACACTGGTTGGCCATCACATAATGAACTGGGGCGATGATCCCTACATCCGCGGTGCGTACTCGTACCCGAAACCTGGAACAGGAAATGCGCGTGCTTTACTTGCAGAACCTATTAGCGACAAAGTTTTCTTTGCCGGCGAAGCTACACATACCGGCGGGCATTTCGGCACTGTGCAGGGTGCCATGGAGTCTGCGCTCAGAGCTGTTTCTCAGGTATTAAAAACATGATTACACTTCTTTTGCGATACTCATTTCTTATATCCGCATTTTGTATCATCACATCAATAAAATGCTGTGGCCAGTTTTCCGTAGGAGCTGATTACCTACACCTGCGCTCAAAAGAATGGGATGATCTCATCCGCACCTATAATTTTGCACGCCCGTGGCTCGAAGAAAAACAACCCTTTTTAACCGGGGGAATTTCCGGATCACTCGGATGGTACTTCCGATTATCCGCAAAAAGAAGCGCCTTTCTAAAACCTGTATTTTCATACGGGCATTTTGGCAGCCGGTCGGAATCGGGAAAACAGAGCCTTGACCTTTCCGCAGAGTATTATTCATTTCAGCTTGATTTTAACTTCAACCCCCGTGCGATGTTTCGCGATGTTTCTGCCGGCCCTCTGGGAACACGGCTTTTCATAAGTCTTTCGCCAGGTATATCCCGATGGTCGGCGAGGTTAAAGCGCAACAGGGAGGAATACATTGTGCGTGCAGAAGAAACATTTCATCCCATCAACTACAATTTTTCTATTTCCGCCTGCATCGGGTACCGGGCAGCATTACTCGCAAAAAAATGGGTATGTACCCCGGTAGTCAGATTGAACTATTTTCCCAGAGCTACCCTTACCGATATTGTGCGGGCAGTGCAGGGCGCTAATGAAACGGGGCTTTCTGACACTTCGAAAAACATGATGATGATCACCGCAGGAGTTGAATGCACAAAGATCTTTCCCGTCAGGAAAGGCAAAAAGGGGTACGGCATTGGCACTTCCGCTTACTGATGCATAGAAGCGGTCATTAACCCAAACTAACAAACTCTTTGCGACAAAAAGTGCCTAACGGTTTCGGCAGGAAATAATTCTTGCCCGATAATTGCGTTCCCTTTGTTCAATGAAAAATGTCGCCGCACATAGAATCATCTCCCTTCTCCTGTTCGTGGCAACTGTTGGTTTTGTAAAAGCGGAAAACCTTCCTGCGCTGGAGGACTCTGTAAATGTGGCGTACAAGGCTCTCTCTGCTTCTCGTTCTGATGATGAAAGGTCTTTGTACTGCGAAAAAATGAGAAATTTCTTCATTCACTCATTCAATGATCCAGCGGTATTCGACTACCCATTTGGCAAGCTGAACCTCTGCAAGCTCATCTCCTCTGATCAACATATCCGGCTGCTAAACTGGAATATGCCTTACGAAGACGGCACATTCAAATACTTCTGCTTCGTGCTTGTAAGAGACCCGGAAACACAGGCCCTCACGTGGATTGAACTCACCGACAATCAGAGGGAAACAGAAGGTGCTGAATCTAAATTTCTTACTCCTGAAAAATGGATCGGGGCATTGTACTACGAAATCATTCCCGTATTTGAAAAGAGAAATAAAAAGAACGTTGTTGCTGATACCTATATACTGCTCGGTTGGGATGGAAAGGACAACCTGACCACCCGCAAAATCATTGACGGCCTTACCATCACCGGTTCCAAACTGCGCCTCGGTGTAGCACTTTTCGAAATGGGCAAAGTGACCAAGAAGAGGGTTATTTACGAATACAGCAATGATGTAAGTACCTCAGTAAAATATTATCCAAAGGAGAAATGTATTGTTGTAGATCATCTTTCGCCTAAAGGAACTGGATTGGAAGGAATTTTTGCAGAGTATGGTCCCGACGGAACGTACGATCTTTTTCGCCATGAAAAAGGAAAATGGGTTCTTTACGAAAATGTGGATGTAGAGAAATTCACCGGTGGTGACAACCGCCCCTACTCAGATCCGAGAAAAACAAAATGAGAATTGGTGTAATCGCCTCACCTTCTGAAGTTCGGGCGGATTCTCACTTCAGTAGCTCCCTGTCCATACTGATGATAAGGAGCATCCATAAATTCACAGTGCGGATAATAATGATGAAGTAATTTTCTGATCTCGGCTCGCAGCACTCCCTGCCCCACTCCATGAATGAAAATAATACGATGGATTTTATGCTCCTCCGCATTGCGAAGCATTCGCTCGAAATGCTCCATCTGAATTTTTACTATTTCACCCGGACTTAAATGTTCGTGGCGGTCAAGCAACTCGTGTGCGTGAAGGTCAACCTCGAGCGTTTCGCCCCTGCGTCGCTCATTAGAAGCGCTGATCTTCTTGTAGATCAACTTAAAATCATCGTTCACCTTCTTGCTGATTTTCGAGTCGGTGTTGCGTTCGACAATATCATTTATATCCGGTTCTAACTCGCGGTATCCTCTCCATTCCTTTGCTGGATCCTTTACCGGCACAAGTTCAGTTACCGAATGTTCAAAGGCGAAACCCGATGTATCTTCTACCATCGCCATCCCTTCAGGGAGAAAAGCAATGATCTTTCCCTCTCCTTCATCATTCAGAAAACGAACCCTATCACCAATGTTGAATTCCATAGTACAAAAATACGCTATCCGGCAGATTCAAACTATTGCGCTCTGGCTCTACCGGCACGAGAGTTTGTATAGATGAATTAAAAACTATCTCAGGGGTCGCCTCCCCGACGATTGCAATTTCTCTCAATGCAAAATGTAGTGCTCCCACCTGCTCACCGGTGTATGCATGATTCATTTCATCAGCAAGTAGTATCTTTCTACATTCGTCGCTCCAATTTCTTCAAAAATGCTACGGTCTTCCATTTTACTCTTTTCTATCGTTATTCATGTCATCGTCCACGCCCAGTTCAAAGCAGGCATTACATTGCCGCCTGTCAAATCGGGAAAAAGCAAAAGCATCGAAGCGCTGGATGTACTTTTTGAGAAAAGTATCCGTGATTTTAACGTGCCGGGGATGGCAGTGGTGATCCTGAAAGACAGCACAGTGCTTCTATCGAAAGGATATGGTGTGAAAAATATGGATACCAAAGAAAAGGTGGATAATGAAACACTTTTTGCTATTGCCAGCAATACCAAGGCTTTCACGTCTGCTGCACTTGCAACTCTTGTAGATCAGGGAAAAATAAAATGGAACGACAAAGTGCGGCAGTACCTCCCTGAATTTATGCTTTACTCACCGTATGTTTCGGAAGAGATGACCATCCGCGACCTCCTCTGCCACCGCAGTGGATTGGCAACATTCAGTGGTGATCTTATCTGGTATGGCACTCAATACAGCCGCGAAGAAGTGATCCGTCGTGCGCGTTTTCTTTCGCCGAAATACGGATTCCGCGAAGCATACGGATACCAGAACATCATGTTTCTTGCCGCAGGTGAAATTGTGGCGAAGGTCTCTGGTATGAGTTGGGATGAATATGTGCGCACCACATTTTTTGAACCACTCAATATGACCACTACCAATACCAGTATTCGCTCATTTAGCAAAAACGGAAATATAGCCAGCCCACACAATGAAGTAGCCGGGAGAAATATACCTATTGCTTATGTCAATTGGGACAATATCGGCCCCGCAGGCAGTATCAATTCCAATGTTACTGATCTTTCGCAGTGGCTGAGATTACAATTAGGCTGGGGAAGTCTCCATGGAAAAACGTATTGGAAAAGAGAAAGAAGCAATGAAATGTGGGAGGTAAACACGCCGCGCCCCGTCTCGGAATGGCAAAAACAAAATATGCCGGGCCGCCACTTCAGCGGGTACGGACTCGGATGGGATATCATGGATTACAACGGTTACAAAGTCGTGAGCCACGGAGGTGGTTATGACGGTATGATTTCTAAAACTGTGCTGGTTCCGGAACTCAATCTCGGTTTTGTACTCCTGACGAATAGCATCAGTTCGCTTCCTTCGGCATTGACCTATGAAATACTGGATGAGTTCTGCGGTGTATCCACACAAAAAGACTGGATCAGCATTTTTCTCGATTTCAAGAAAGAAGATGTGCACGACGAACAGATCAAAAGAGAAACCGAAGAAAAAGAACGTGTGAAAAATACCTCCCCTTCACTATCTCTGAATGAATACACAGGTACATATTTCAGTGAAATATATGGCGAAGTCCGTATAGCGATGCAGGCCTCCGGTACTGACCTCCTGATTGACTTTGTCCCCACTGAACTTTTCAAAGGGCGATTGTCGCATTGGCATTACGACACATTCGAACTGATATGGACTACACAGATGATGCTGCCGAAAGGCAAGGTTACTTTCCTTCTTGGTGCCGACGGTAAACCCAATGAAATGAGGATTGATGTTCCCAACCCCGACTTCGATTTCACTGAGTTGAAGCTTTATAAAAAGTAGGCTTCACTTTTCTCCCAATACACGACTTAGTGCATGAGCGGCATCATCGTACCCGGGATTTATTTCAAGGGCTTTGCGATAATCGGCCTCTGCCTCCTTCATTTTTTTCAACGCCTCGAAACACAACCCACGGTTATAATAGGCCTGTGAATACATGGGATATGCATTAATGGCAGCAGTGAATTCACGGATTGCCTCGATGTAATTTTTTAAATGAAGAAGATAGATATACCCTTTATTAAAATATGCCGATGAAAATGAGGGATCAATGCGGGCGATAGAATCATAACATATAAGCGCCTGATCATAATAATCTTTCTCCCTGTATCCATTTTCTTGAAGAAACATCGCCTTGTTATACCAGGCTTCTATACTTTTTGGTCGCAGACCGATAGCCGAATTGTAATACTCTTTGGCGAGGTCATGATGCTTTGTTGCATAGATTAGCCCCACCTCGATATAGGCATCAAAAAATGTTGGATCCACTTCTATTGCAGTCTGATAGGAAGAGGTTGACAGCGTAGTGTCTCCGGTAGCGAGATAGAGCCTCCCTTTCAGGTAATAACCCTCCGCAAGGTTATTGTTTTCTTTCAGCGCAGTATTGATATGTTCGAGTGCGAGGTTATAGTTTTTCAGAACAATATCAATCGCTGCTTTTTTTAGCAGACAATCAATGTTTTTTGCATTAAAAGTGAGGCATTGTTTATAGTCGTTATAGGCATCGGTCACTTCCTGCCTGAACCAGTGCAACTCGCCCCGGTAGAGATAAATATCACTTTTTGTGCTGTCGGCCTGCCTTGCACGATCTATATCACGAAAGGCGAGATCATATTTTTCCCTGCTGCCATAATACTTTGCTCGTTCGAGGTAGTGGGCATAGTTGCCTGGATCGTCCTTGATCTTTTTATTAATCGCTGCGAGCAGTGAATCCACCGCTCCCCCATTCTCAGAAATATCCGTATCTCCTTTTTTAACATGGGGGCGATTCTCACAGGCGGTAATTACTATTATCATTAAAAAGAAGACTCCAGAGAAGTATTTCATGATTGTCTGAAAATTGGACATATAAAAAAACCCGCCGCATTGGGAATGCGACGGGCAAAAATGCTACAAAAGTTTAAGCATTCGCCTTGGCAGCGATAGCTTCATGTACTTTTCTTTCAATTTCTGACATCAGTTCGGGATTATCTTCGAGCAACTGTTTTACTGCATCTCTTCCCTGACCGAGTTTTGTGTCGCCATAGCTGAACCAGCTTCCACTTTTCTTGACCACATTGAGGTCCACTCCAAGATCAATCAACTCACCTACGCGACTGATACCATGTCCGTATATAATATCAAACTCCGCCTGACGAAAAGGAGGTGCTACCTTGTTTTTCACAATTTTGACCTTGGTGCGGTTGCCGATCGGAGTTTCCCCATCCTTGATCTGTTGGGTGCGCCGGATATCAATGCGCACTGAAGCGTAAAATTTCAGCGCATTACCACCGGTAGTAGTTTCCGGGTTGCCAAACATTACACCGATTTTTTCGCGCAATTGATTGATGAAAATGCAGCAACACTTTGTCTTACTGATGGTAGAGGTCAGTTTTCTCAACGCTTTAGACATCAGGCGTGCCTGAACTCCCACAGATGAATCCCCCATTTCGCCTTCTATCTCCGATCGCGGGGTCAGTGCTGCTACCGAGTCAATCACTATCAGGTCAATCGCTCCTGAACGGATCAGGTTATCGGCGATTTCGAGTGCCTGTTCACCATTGTCGGGCTGTGAGATCAGCAGGTTGGCCGTATCTACACCCAATGCTTCGGCATAAAATTTATCAAAAGCATGCTCTGCGTCAATAATAGCACAAATGCCGCCCTGCTTCTGGCATTCTGCAATCGCATGGATCGCCAAGGTGGTTTTGCCGGAAGACTCCGGCCCATAAATTTCAATGATGCGCCCCTTAGGGAAACCGCCCACTCCAAGTGCAATATCTATCCCGATAGAGCCGGAAGGAACGACCTCTAATTGTTCAATGGCCTCATCGCCCAATTTCATTACGGCACCTTTTCCATAGGTTTTATCGAGCTTGTCCATCGCAAGCTGCAGTGCTTTCAGTTTTTCTTTATTGACTTCTGCCATGGTTTTGTATTTATTAATTCTGGCCGAAAGGTATCGAAGGTCCATCGTCCCCCATTTACATTGTTGAAAAAAGTGGGTAAGATGTTATTCCGAATTATGCACGTGGCTTATAAAGATCCCTAATAACAAAGAATGCGGCGACATAAATTCCTGCGAAAACAGAGGCGTAGATCAGCGAATGATCTTCAGTCCTGTACTGCATACTGCCGGTGGCCAACTTCATAAACCGTATGTAAATACGATGCGAGATGAACCAACTCAATGCAAAAAGCACAGGAGCCAAAGACAGGTAAATAATTTGGAAACGTTTGCTGAGCATAAGCTTTTTGGAAAAAATACATATTGGGCACTAATTTGCGTGAACTTTGTCCGTTCAGACAAATAAACTATTGAATTATGAAAAAGTTCCTCCTTCTTGCATCAGCTTGTCTTTATGGTATGGTAGGTTTTGCCCAAAGAAAAAACCTAATTAAATTAGATATTCATTCCCCGATTTTCCGCACGGGGATTATCTCTTATGAGCGAGTGTTGAATACAAACTCAAGCATCGGTATCGGCTTTTTATATACCGACCAATCCGGCGGATTTACTAACGCCACCTATCTATCCCGTCTCGCAATTACACCCGAATATCGTTTTTTCCTTTCCAAAAAAGAAGCGCCATCAGGCTTTTACGCCTCCGCATTTGCGAGGTACCAATGGATGGAAGCCAGGGAATGGAATACACTATATGATGATTTTGGAATGGCTGAACCCTATAATTATTATATAGAAAAAGAACTCTCCACTTTTGGAGGAGGGCTTACCTTAGGCTTTCAGGAGGTTTTCAAGGAAAGAATAGTAATAGATTTATTTCTCGGCACAGTCTGGAATAGCGGCGACAAAAGAAAAGACCTTTCTGCTCAAAACAATTATTACACCCCCGAACCCAATGAAATATTTAAGCCTTATGTTGGATATTTCATAAGGTCAGGAGTAAATGTTGGAATAGCTTTTTAGGAGTGTCTCGTCCTGAAATAGGTTGACAAAAAATCAACTTAAATTCGGACAAGAAAAATGAAACAGTACGATCAAAAACTAAAAGAACGGGTAATTGCAGATTACCTGAGTGGCGGAGGGACATACCGCCAGTTACAAGCCAAGTATGGCATCAGTTTTCAACTCATTCACCAATGGGTTCAGGACTTTAAAGGCACCAACTCCAAATCGGTGAAGCCCTCCAAACAAGAATATGTAAAGCCCTTGGAGGACTTACCCAAAGAGGTAAAGCAGTTGCAGGATGAACTGCGGCAGTCAAGGCTCTAAACAGATAAGGTTTCGTCGCGTCGGAACGACGCACGATGAAACCGGTGTTGCACGGAACCGTGTCAAAATCCCGGTTTTTCTATTATGGGTTTTTCGTTGAATGGTTTGTCTCCGGCGGAGAATATGTTTCCGGAAATTTTCATTTTTTATCTCCTGTTTTTGAAATGAGAAATGTTTGAGCGGCTTGCAGAACTGCTGCTGGCAATTCATCTATCGTTCAGCCAAGCCGGTGGCCGTCCGCATCGTTATGCAGTTTTCGGTTTATTCTTTATCTGTTGGTTTATGGAGTTAAGCA
>JADLBA010000291.1 GCA_020848015.1 Crocinitomicaceae bacterium
AGCCAGCACTTTCATTCCCCAGTCGGGGTGCTTGAAGAGACTATCAGAAAAACCTAAGAACTGGAGATTCAAACCACCATTCATTCCAAACCGGTTGATGTCTTTCATTCTGTTGGAAATTCGGTCAATGTGGTCTGGTTCAATATGCCCGCCCCAAGCCATTTTTTTTAAGAATGCAATGTCCATCGCATTCGATCCTATAGCGCCGCTTCCTCCTGCAAGTATCATCGAATGCGACTGTCTAAACGAAGTGTCTTTTGCCATCAGCAAGATGGAGGGTGTCTGACCACGCATTGCAACGCTGATCAATAGTAGCAATGCGCTGACGGGAACGACTATAAACTTATTCAAAACTGATTTCTGTTCTCGCATCGGTGGTAATGACATAATCCAAATAGAACGATTGATACAAGCTGACTGGATCGGGATATCCGGGGGTGTTAAAGGTTACTCCAAGCACCAGGCGGCTGCCGGCAGTGAGCAATTGTACCTGTGCAGGGCTAAGCGGAATATCCAGTACAGATGATACCGGTGTCGTAACCTCCGGGTCATTACCCTGAATTGCAGAAGAAATAAATCCATCGCTGATGAGTGTACTCACCATATTGCCGCTGGGATTGATGATACCCATCGTTACAGAAGTGCTGAATGGAAATGTGTTTTTTACATACAAATGAAGGGAGCCATTTGCCTGAAGGTTATCAAAACCTTTGGTCAAAAGGATCGTGTCCTGCAACAGGAGATTCTGTGCACCGATATTCAGCGGCAAATCAATGTCCATTACAGCATTCAATGCATTGTCTGTATAAATAAAATCATTGCCGGCAGAAACATCGCCGAGAGGATTGATAACTACATTGCCCCCTATCTGAATGGTATTCGGAAGGTTTTCAATAAAAAGATCGAGATTGCTGTTTTGTTCATTGAGCAATGTTTCATGCATACTTGGAGTCACAGTACCTTCCACATCCACCGCACGGGTAATATTCCATTGCTGGTAGAGATTGGCTCCGCTGAGTTCCACCTGATTCCCAATTGCGGAATTCAAAGAAGAGATCAGGTTAAATTTAATTTGCGCATCCACACCGACATAATTTTCAATGTGAAATCTCATCGAAATCTTATCAATATTCATGCTTCCCGTTGGCAACTGATAACCAAAGTCCACCATCTGGTTGAGAGTGTAATTGTGCTGACCAAAATATCCCTTAGCATATCTCACTTGTGGAGCGACGAATTTTAATTCAACTACAATACTGTCATGGCCGAAAACCACCGCATTAGAAGGAGCACTATCAGCAGTTTTCACAAGCACATTCGATAATAACGTATTCGTTTGAAACCCGCTTTCTCCTGTAAGGTCAAATGTGTGATCTGTTAGATCTACCATACCGGTGGATACAAAAGGTGTCGTACCCGATCCGGGATCAGTATCCACTTCAAAAGTAACCGGGACATTGTTCAGCGAAATTCCTGGTATTTCATAGGTGCAGTGCAGGTATCCGTTTACATAGCTTTTCAGAGTGTATTCAAGGAAACCTGATTTAGCAATTACTTCTTTCAACGCGGCACTGTTCAGTTGAAAAACATTGCTCTCATTCTTATTGATCAGTGTGGTACCGTTAGGGAGAGTAAATGGTCCTCCGCTGAAGTTGGGGGAAAGAACTTTCTTAATGATTGTATCTGGTATGGCAACAAGCGAATCAAGATCAAAATCCGTCAGATTTTTTGTCAGTTTCAAATGCCACAACTGAAATTCATCTGTTTGTAGCAAACTGTCTGCGAGAATATCATTTAGCATCAACCGCCCCCTTATCAGAGGAGCGGATACAGCGACATCCCAAGTGGTTGCCTCTTCTCTCTTACAGGAAAAATGCAAAAGAATGAAGCAGAGGAAAATAAAGAGCAGGATTGCATTTCCTTTGTTTTTTTTCTGCATCATGTTGTTTTCGTTCATCGTTATTATAACTGCAGGCATTCCTATACACTAATTTCCGGGCTGGCTGATTTTTTTGCTATATAAACCGACTTTGCCGCAATATAGACCAATCCGAGCGATAAGGGCAGCACAGCGGGATTTAATTCCTGCGGAAGCAATAGCCACCCGGCCAACATCAGGACAACAAGCACTCCGTAAATTTTTATCCACAGTAGCCCGCTGTTGCTCCGGAGTTTTTTTCCGTTGATGAAGGCAAAAAAGATATTCAGCGGATTGGCCCAGATAAGGTTCAGGTTCCACGCTGTTGCCGTGTGATCGGTAAAAAACCACAGAAAAATAATTACACAACCCACAAGACCAGAAACAAAAAAAAGTATGCGGTCTGCTATCGTAAGTCCTCTGTTTTTTCTCCACCACCCAAGCATCAGTTGCACTGCAAGAAAAAGAAAAAGGATATTGAAGGGGACCAACCACCCTTCTTTTTCGGGGAAATACTCCGGTGGTAGCAACTCTTCCTCATGCCCGATAAATGCCCCCGAAGGAAGCGTGGCAAAGGAGAGTTCTTTCATTAGCGAATCAGGCAGAAACATGGCATCTCCTTTTTCCATCACCTTGTCGCAGGGTAGTCCGAGCACAAGGTCAATTCCAAGATCACTCCACTGTTTATACTGCAGATAGTTCTGAATAGCATCGCGAAAAGTATATTTTTTTGGAGATACATAAGTAAAATCTACACGATTCCCGGTAGCTTTTTTAATCATTTCTCGGATACGTGTCGCACAGTTATCATAAAAAAAATCATAACGATATACTTGGTTTTCGGGGAGATAATTGATTTCGAGGAGTTCAAAAAGGCGCTGTTTTTCTTCTCTTGTCAGGTTGAGTTCTTGTTCATATACCCCTCTTCCGGTCACGATGTATTCATACTGAAAATCGGGGAAGGTTGACTTCGACAACATATAATCGAGCTTGCCTTTTGCAAACCGGAAATAGAAATCATCGGAAAAAAGAAAAGTGCCATAGTTATACACCCAGTCAATCCATTTTCCACTGATTGAGTCTTGAAACCGTATGGCGGAATGACCAAAGATTGTATAGAGATCAGCTCCCGAAGTGCATGTCAGCACAGAGAATTTTGCATCATCAGAAACTGCCG
>JADLBA010000292.1 GCA_020848015.1 Crocinitomicaceae bacterium
ATCATCGAACCGCTGAACCTCGGGCTCTTCACCGTTTACTTTTATTGTGTTTCCGCGTGCAACTATTTTCAGTTTCGGAAATCGGGAACACAACAATTTGAATTTTGAATTTCCGGGGCCGAATAACTCCAGTGGGTCAATGGCCGGAATCAGGATTTCTTTTTCTATCAAGGTTGAAAACTTATGTTTGTGGGGATCGTTAGGGCTACGAATATATTGAAATTTGTGTCCGATAGCTTTGTCTTTTATGGCCATCATTACTCTCATATCTGACTTGGGCACTACCGATCACTACGTAGCTGCTGTAAAAGCCTCAATTTACAGCATAATACCTCAGGCGAACGTCGTTGATATTTCGCACCATATCAGCCCATTTGACATTCATGAAGCAGCATTTCTCCTTGGCAGTGTCTGGAGGCAATTTCCATTAGGCTCGGTACATATTATCGGCATCAATTCGGAAATTAAAACCAATCAGATTCAGGTAGTGGTTCAGTATATGGGACATTATTTTATCGGTGCTGACAATGGAATTTTTTCCTTGCTGCTCGATGAAATTCCGGAAGATATTTTCGAGATCACGCTTGATCAGGGCAGCGACTGGGCGTTTCCAATGAAAGGGGTTTTTGCCACTGCCGCTGCTCACCTTGCACGCGGCGGTGCACCTGAATTTCTCGGCAAACGCACACATACATTGAAGTATGTACTCCCTTCAAAACCATCTATAGATGAGAGCAGTGTCGTGGGGCATATTGTACACATTGATCATTACGGGAATCTCTATACCAATATTAAACGGGAAACGTTCGATATCGCCTGCCGGGGGCGGGATTTCAAAATTGAACTCACCCGGCACCGTTATTCAATCAACCGGATCAGTCATTCATTTTCAGACGTTCAAGTGGCAGAACAGGTAGCCTTGTGGGCGACCAACGACTACCTGCTGCTGGCTATGAATGCCTCTACCGTTGGCTACGGCGGAGGAGCAGCTAAACTATGGGGAATGGAAAAAAAAGATCATGTCAGAATTATTTTTATTGACTGAAACCAGCATTGAATTTATTTAAAATGGTAATACGGATTGTTAAGATGACTTTCAGGAATGACCAATGCGAGACTTTTCTCGCCCTGTTCAATCAATACAAGGATCATATAAGGGCTTCGGAAGGATGTTCATATCTCGAACTCTTGAGAGAAGAAAAAGTAGGAAATATCTTTTTCACTTATAGTCACTGGTTATATGCCGCTGATCTTGAAAAATACCGCCGTTCAACCATCTTTGCAGAAGTATGGCCTCGCACCAGGGAGCTTTTTGCCGCTCCTGCAGAAGCATGGACATCAGAGTGCATTGTACAACTACCATAGTTTTATCTGATATGTTTGCGCTATTGAAAAAAGAGATTCGAGCCTTTCTGAGTTCGCTTATTGGTTACGTCGTAATTGCTGTTTTCCTGCTGGTAACAGGTCTTTTCATGTGGATTTTTCCCGGCGACACCAATGTACTGGAAATGGGATTTGCCAATATTGACACCTTGTTTTACATATCTCCCTGGGTTTTCCTTTTCCTGATCCCCGCCATCACGATGCGCTCATTTGCAGAAGAGAGAAGGTTGGGAACTATTGAGTTACTTTTTACAAAGCCGGTTTCTGATATGCAGATCATCCTTGCAAAATATTTTGCCGGGTTATTTTTAGTTGTTATCGCGCTGCTGCCCACCTTATTGTATTTCTTCACGGTTTATCAACTGGGAAATCCAGTGGGGAATATTGATACAGGAGGTACCTGGGGATCCTATATCGGATTAATATTACTGGCGGCAGCTTATGTAGCAATCGGTATTTTTTCATCAAGTGTAACAGATAACCAGATCGTCTCATTTCTTCTGGCCGCCATTATCAGCTTTTTGATGTACAGCGGTTTTCAGGCTATCGGTGATTTTAATGTACTCGGCAGATTCGACAATTTTGTTATCCAACTCGGAATACAGGATCACTATACAGGGCTCAGTCTTGGCCTTATTGATTCGCGCGATCTGGTTTATTTTGTCGCGCTGATAACATTTTTTCTTCTTATTACTAAAACAGTGCTTCAGAGCAGGAGATGGTGAAATGATGCAAGTAATTTTTTCCTGCTTTTTTTCAGTTGGGATTAATATCAGCGAAGGGATACTTTTGTTCGTACAGTATTTCGAGCAGCGTTCTGAAAGCTTGGCATTTTTTTCCAAATTTTTTTGTATGCTTCTGCTGTAATGCCCCGGCATAATCGCTCTGATAGAGATTATAATCTTCCATACTTCTGCATAAGTACTGGACAGCATAGGTAATACCGCCATCTTCGTAGGCATGAACCCTGCATATCCTGTTCTCGATAAACATTCCTGTCCTCATTACATCGGGAATATGGACTTCCTTCATCCATTCGAGCCATTCTTTGTGCACATCCTCATCCACGCTCACTGTTACATTATAAAGCACTTTATTCATCCGGCCAATATGCAACAAAAAAAAGAACAATCCCTCCGCCTCTATGGTTCGTTTTTCTCAGAATTTTACTCTGGATTCTCTTTTTTCCATAATGACCTGAGTATAAATGTTCCCCTTCAGAAGGAAAAACCGGCAAGACATTATTAGATTTGACAAAATATTCTCTTTATGATAACAGGAATTACACATCTTCATTCGGTGCTGAGATGGGTCGCCATCGTACTGATGATAGCTACTATGATTGATAGCCTTGTACGTATGTACAAACCATTCAATGATAAAGACCGGAAGCTCGCGTTGTTTGCTATGATCACCATGCATATTCAGTTATTGCTGGGTTTGGCTTTATATATCCCTTTTGTAACAAGGGTATTATCAGAAGGACAGCTCATCATGAAAAATCCGTTCAACCGTTTTTACATTGTAGAACATCTGCTCGGTATGGTGCTCGCTATTACAATCATAACCATTGGTTATATGCGTTCTAAACGACAGTCGGAACAGTGGGCCAAACACAGGATGATTTTTTTCTATTACCTGATAGGATTTTTAGTCATTCTCGCTTCCATTCCGTGGCCATTCCGTGATGTAGTGGGGCGTGGCTGGATATAATTATTCATCTCTTGCCGGTCATTGGTATTATTTTTCTTTTCAC
This sequence comes from Crocinitomicaceae bacterium, assembly GCA_020848015.1. Taxonomy (GTDB): domain Bacteria; phylum Bacteroidota; class Bacteroidia; order Flavobacteriales_D; family Sanyastnellaceae; genus JADLBA01. The sequence continues at coordinate 3,140 of JADLBA010000292.1, forward strand.
GCGCTTTTTTTTATCCTGTGAATATCAGAATAAAAAGGCGCCCAATCTCAACCCTAAAGAGCTGATAATTCCTGAAATTATTGCACGGTTGAATGCCCCTATATGCAGTTTTTATGGCATATTCACAATACGCTCACACGTTCAAAAACTATTGGTTTTGTGCTATTACAGTGTTGCTAAATGACAAAACTTCACTCCACTTTCCGCTCAAGAGAAACATGCGTTCTAGTAGGAATTGTAACCCGTCAACAATCGCACGAGCAACTAGATGAATATCTTGACGAGCTTTCATTTCTTGCAGAAACTGCTGATGCTATAGCGGTAAAGAGATTCTGGCAGCAACTGGATCATCCTGACAGCCGCACCTTTGTCGGTGCCGGTAAGGTGGAGGAAATAAGAAATTTCGTTAATGAAAACGAAATAGATATGGTAATTTTTGATGATGAGTTGACACCATCGCAGTTGAGAAATCTCGAAAATATCTTCAACAAGGAAGAAAAAACAATCAAGATACTCGATCGCAACAACCTGATACTCGACATTTTTGCCAGCCGTGCCCGGACTGCTCATGCCAAAACACAAGTTGAACTTGCACAATATGAATACTTGTTGCCGCGTCTCACGAGGATGTGGAGCCACCTTGAACGTCAGAAAGGAGGGATTGGCATGAGAGGGCCTGGTGAACAGGAAATCGAAACCGACCGAAGGATCATTCGGGATCGAATCTCGCGGTTGAAAAAAGAACTCGAGGTCATTGACCGGCAAAAGTCAACACAGCGCGGCAACCGCGGGGAAATGGTGCGGGTAGCACTGGTGGGATATACCAATGCCGGCAAAAGCACACTGATGAATCTTCTCAGCAAAAGTGAGGTATTCGCGGAAAATAAACTATTTGCAACGCTTGACACAACGGTCAGAAAAGTAGTGTTGAAAAATCTTCCTTTCCTTCTGAGTGATACCGTAGGGTTCATCAGGAAACTGCCACACCAACTGATCGAATCGTTTAAAAGCACACTGGACGAAGTCAGAGAAGCAGACATACTTGTGCACATAGTAGATATTTCGCATCCGCAGTTTGAAGATCACTACAACGTGGTGAACGAGACTCTTCATTCCATTGGCGGAGGAGACAAGCCTGTGATTCTGGTATTCAATAAGATTGATGCATTTAGTTATATACAGAAAGAAGAAGATGACCTCTCGCCGGTAAAAAAGGAGAATCTTTCGCTCGACGAAATGAGGCAAACATGGATGGCGCGGATGGCCGACAAAGATGTGTTGTTCATTTCAGCAATTGCAAAAATCAATATTGAAGTGCTGCGAGAATTGTTATACGAAAGGGTCAAAGCCATTCATATCAAACGTTACCCCTATAACAATCTAATATTCCCTGATGTGGTCTAACTCGTAAACAGTTTTTTTATGCGACGGAAAAGTATCTGGAAAAGGCAGTGAAGCCTTTTTTTTTGTATTTCTTTATTACCTAAAACATACTCATTCTTCGCCGCAGGAGCCGCTGATTTTCTTATTTTTGCCCCTTTCCCGAAGGGCGGGAAGTAACCAAGATTACTACATGAGCACAAGCAACGCATTTTCAGCAATAACTGCAACAACCGATACTAATCTTCCATTGTCAAAAATGGCCGACAACCTGACCGGTTCTGAGATCATTAAGCTCGGAGGTCAAATACGAGAGAGGATCGCCCGTGGAGAAAAAGTATTCAACTACACAATCGGAGATTTTGATCCTAAAATCTTTCCGATACCGGTTGCCCTGAAAGAAGAGATCATTCAGTGCTATGAAGAGGGGCTGACCAACTATCCCGCTGCCAACGGAAATCCGGAACTCAGGGAAAGCGTCAGCAAACTGATTCGTTCATTTCAACAGCTTGACTACTCTCCCGATGAAGTATTGATTGCAGGTGGAGCCCGC
>JADLBA010000293.1 GCA_020848015.1 Crocinitomicaceae bacterium
AAACATACCTACCATCGGGAAAATGGAATTCTATACGATCAGCGCTATCCAAATTTTGCAAAACAACCTGGCGAAAACCGCCGCTATCAGAATTGATTTTCTTATTGACATGATACAAAAAGCGATGGTAGGGAATACCTTTTGATTTGCAAAATGCCAGTTTACTTAGTCGGAGATTTTCCATGCGTCAATAAACTCGGACCAATTTTGTTTGATTATCATCCGCCAAAGCAAGAACCTTCAGATTGAAAAATCAAGATGTAGTTCCCCGTGGGGTTACTTTCAAACTGAAGTTCCAATCGCCCCCCAGCGCTTGTTCCTGTATTGAAAAGTCGCATAAAAGAGACTCCGATCCATAATATACTATTGACGCGCCTTTTGCATCTCAACAATAAAGCGTTCTCCTTTTTCATTCGTGCAATAAATTTCGAATACAGCATTCCTCTCCTGTTGCCTTTTTCACAGATTCATCATTTATCATACAGAAGTAACAAAATCTACCGCTGGAACCTACCTTCGCGGGACAATTTTTTTTAAAAATGAAATACCTCTTCTTGTCCCTTATTTGCGCATTCATATTTGGTTCTTGCGGCCAGAAACCAAGAGCAGAAATAACCTCTTCGTTTGGAGAGAACTTCGATCCTGAAGGAGCCGTTCCTGTGGCAGAAGTGATAAAAGCAATGGAGAACAAAGACACGCTGTCCGTTAAGTTCATTGCAAAAATTACGCAAACCTGTACTAAGGCGGGTTGCTGGATGGATGTAGAAACCTCACCTGGAGAAACAATGACAGTATTTATGCTCGACCATGCTTTTGGTGTCCCTCTGGAGGGGTGTGATGGGCTGATGGCTACGATCAATGGTACGGCGTACTATGATACTCTTTCTGTCAAATATCAGCGCCATCTTGCAGAAGATGCCGGCAAGACCATAGAAGAGATTGATGCTATAACCGAACCTAAGCCGGTACTCGCGGTGGATGCTTCCGGGGTAATGATAGCAGGATATCAGCCCAACCCAGGATCGGCGGAAGAAAATCACTTAGAAGAGGAACATCACCATTAACACTGCTATTAACACTCACTACTGCAAGAGCGCTTGCTGAATAATGCCTGTATGGACAGACCTGAAATTTTTACTTTAAGAATTGGAATAAGAGTCGTACACAATCCGATGAACCGCGAAGTAGGACATTGTGGCCTCTTCATCAATGGAGGCAGCCGCGATGAACACGAAAACGAGCATGGCCTGGCACATTTTCTTGAACATTGCCTTTTCAAAGGAACCAAACACCGAAAAACCTTTCACATCCTCAGCAGACTCGATTCGGTGGGAGGAGAACTCAATGCCTTTACATCAAAAGAGGAAACTTGGATTCATGCATCTTTCCTGACGGAGCATTTTGAGCGCGCTATTGAGCTGATCGCGGATATTGCGTTCTACTCCACTTTTCCGGAAAAAGAAATTGCAAAGGAAAAAGAGGTTATTCTCGATGAAATCAACAGCTACAAAGACTCACCTTCAGAAATGATTTTTGAGGAATTTGATCAGCAATTGTTCGGTAAACATCCTATAGGACGAAGCATTCTCGGTACAGAAGAAAGTCTAAAGACTTTCCGCAAAAAAAATGTGCTGGAATTCTGGAAGAGAAATTTTACGTCGGACAATCTCATTTTTTCTTCCGTAGGAAATATTCCTGTGGTGAAGCTTAGGGCGTTGATGGAAAAATACATTGAACCACACCATATTCCTGCCGGCAGCATAGAAAGAGTAAAATTTAAAGGCTACAGGGCAAAAAATATCGAAGTAAAAAAGGATATTCATCAGGTGCATACCGTGCTGGGAACTATTGCTTACGATTACCCGCACAAAAAAAGACCCGGACTTTCACTGCTGAACAATATTCTTGGTGGCCCCGCGATGAACAATCGCCTGAGCCTGAATATCCGCGAAAAGTATGGTATCGCCTATTCTATTGATTCCTCTTACGCCCCATTTACCGACACTGGAATTTTTTCGATTTATCTAGGTACTGAAAAAAACAATCTCGACAAAAGCTGGCGGCTGATATGGAAAGAATTGAATACATTGAAAGAAAAGGAACTTTCAGCGCGACAACTGCGGGACGCGAAAAAGCAAATCATCGGACAAATGGCATTAGCACAGGACAGTGGTGGTAGCATTATGTTCAATATTGGAAAAAGTCTGATGCTCTTTGATCGCGTGGATTCAATGGAAGAGGTGTATGAAAATATTGATGAGATCACTTCGCGGGAGTTGCGAGACATTGCAAACGAAATTTTTGATGAGGCACGGATGAGTTCCTTGACCTATACTTATTAGGATATTTCTAAAGTGAGCCTTTGTATCATCCTTGTCCGGTAAACTTTAGATTGAGCATTATTTGCTTTCTACTATATTGACGATCAGCGTTTAAAATTCTCGCGTTTACTCTTTTTCCAAAACAAGCTACCAGTTAAAGCAAAGTTGTCTGCCATCATCTCTGTCAATTATCCAGTCTTGTTCTGGATTTTCGAGAAATTTCATTAGATTGATATAGTTGAACAGATGGATTTTGCAAAAACTCACCAAATTAGAAAATGCCCAATGTCTTTTCAATCTTTTTTTGAGAACAGCCAACAATAGATTGACTATTAACACACAGTAAATCTGTATTTTGATGGCATTTTCGTTATCTCCCAAAAAATACTTCAGTGGAAAATTCTGTTTCAACTGTTTAAACAACAACTCTATCTGCCAGCGGATTTTGTAAAGTGCAGCAATCAAATCAGCTCGCATATCAAACAAATTGGTCAAAAACTCAAACTCCCTTTTGTTGACACGGTCATAGAAAACCACTTTTCGCAGTCTTAATGGCGTGGTTTGTTTGGCTTTTTTCACTTCAATTTCAATTACTTCATCTTTTAAGACACCGCTGTGAATATGTTCTGCGATGTCTAATTTCTCAATGTTGATATAAGAAGCATTGTCTTTTATTCTGGTTACAAAGCCTGTTTTTTCCTTGGTAAAATGCTCAAAAGCCTTGTAATCATTATATCCCTTATCAAACACATAAACCGTGTTTTCATCGCATTTTAGTTTGTCTAAAAAGTTGTGATCATTCTTTTTTGCTTCACTGAACCAAACTAATTCA
>JADLBA010000294.1 GCA_020848015.1 Crocinitomicaceae bacterium
GGTAACCACATTAGAGGGTATAGCCTCAGGTTCCACTATTTTAGCCGAATCCAATTCCTTTAACAGGCTTTCTGCTTCCGTGCTATTAATTGATTTAAATTGCTTTGCATCATTAATACATTTTTTAATCCGTGCGTAATCAAGCCGGTTAACAATTAAGTTTTTCATCGTTGTGTTCATTTTATTCGTAAATATAGATAACTGCCAAAGCATTTTCCGCATCAGGCAATGAATATTTCACCTCCACTTCCCTCTTTTCTTATTATACTCCCAACTTACCAGATGGATCAGCTGAGACCCTCACCGGTGAAGGCAGGGAAATTCTCATTAGAATAGTAAACCCCAAAGAGTAAAAATAATTCGGCAGTTTTGCGCAAATATTCATCAGTAGCTAACACAAATATTCTATATTTTTCAACATCCAAATAATCTTTAAACAATTGCAATTCCTGTTTTTCAGGTAGTTATCAAATTATCCCCAAATCATTAACATCCCTTGCGCGCCCAAAACAGCGCAGGTAGTTTTGTTGATTCAGTTGAAGAATGCCTCATTTTCATGGGATTTGTCGTATTTCAGACGATGATTCACTTGGATAGGGGGAGATACAACTGGCAAGGTGTCCGGGCACCTCAACAAACTTAAATAAGAAGAAACAAAATGATCACACGGATTATCGGGATCAACACCAGTACTTATGTCCATGCGGAGTTGCGGCTTGATGACTGCGACTCGATCCAGTTAGTTGGTCCCAACAACGTTGGTAAATCAACCCTTATTTACACGCTGAACTTCCTTTTTGTGGTAGATGGGGCGAAGATGTCATTTTCCGGTCAGCGCAAGGGGGATAAGGAAACGATTCACCACTATTTTCCAACGCACAACCAGAGTTACATCATTTTTGAGATTCATAAGAATTCTGGTACTTACTGCATTCTTGTAAAGAGAGACAGCGAAGGAGAACTTGAGTATTTCCGCTTTGCCGGCGAGTACAATGCCGACCATTTTTTTAAGCGTGAAGGACAGTCGCAGCGCATCCGCCGCTGGGACGAAGTACAGGATATCTTCACCGGCGAGGGAGCTGAACTTTATCAATTCAAAACCAAAACCGAAGTATTCAATGCGGTATATGCTCGAGGGCGACGCAACGATGCAGTTGTGTGGCTCGAAGAGGGTGTACGTACTGACGGACTGTCGAACAACTTCTCGAAAATCTATCGCTTCCTGATCAACTCCCGGTTGATCACGAACAAGACGCTGAAAGAAAGTCTAATTGTTGCCGATAACCGGGAAAATGAAGGTCTGAATTTTTCTCAGAAAAATAAAAAAGACATCAATGATCTGCTTCGCATCAACGAAGAGATCAAAGTAATCAAAAGTATCCAGAGCGACTTCGAGGAATTCAGGGAAGTGGTCAATCTTTACCGCGCCAAGAACAGAATCGTATCGGACCTCGTTTATGCTTTTGAAAAACAGTACCAAGGGGTAGTGAACACGCTGGACAGCAACCGCCTCGAAAAAGAAAAAAACTACCAGTCAGCCCTGATTCACCTAAACGAAAAATTAAAGCCCCGCCAGGAAGAATTGAACAGGGAAATCGGTAAAAAGGAAACTGAGGTAGATATCCGCGAGAAAGAATTTATTTCACTGCAGGCACAACTGGAAGAGATCAACACTTTTGAAGAGCGCAAATTTCTAGAAGAGTCGCAGATTAATCTCGACGCAAAACGCCGTGAAACGGAAGTACGGATTACGACTGTCGAAAACCAAAAACTCAACAGCAAGCAGATAGAGTCTAAACTGACCAAACTCGATGCTGAATGTACCCGATTGACTGGGCAGATCAAAAACTACGACAACCAACTAATCCAGAAGATTGCCGACAAGGAAGACAACCGGAAACTGCTGAATACTATTTTTTCTCCAGAGTTTGCGGCAATGCCTGACAAGATGGTGAAAAAGGCAGTGACAAAGACCGGCACCACCATGAAAATATTCGATGGTGAGATTGAATTACCCAAAAAAATGGAGTTGAAAGATATTCCTTCTGTAAAAGAGTTTAAAGACGAACTGACAGAATTCAAAAAAGAGAAAAGTGAACTCGAAAAACTTTGGGCAGTTGCACTTCACTTCGACAAGGCGGTGAAGGAATTAGAAAAGATCAACAACGATATCGAATCTATTAAAACCAAATTGCGCAAACTCAATCAGAAACCGGAACTCGACAAGAAAGCAGATGATCTGGGCAAGGAACTCCGTTCAATGAAATCAGAGAAAGATTCGCTGGAAAATGAATTGGGAAAACTCAAAAAAGAGATCACTGAAAAAACTATATTACTCGATTCTATCAGGGAAGAAACCAGGAAAAATGAAGAGCGCATTTCCGAGCTCAAAAAGCGCAAGCAGGAAATAGAGTTACTTGGCATCACTCCTACTGAGTATGAAACCACAGAAAGTCTTGACGATATTTATGGTAAAATACGACTTGCCAACACCGACCGTGAGTCGCTGAAATCATCAAAAGACAGGGCATTTGACTCTTTGCGTTTCAAAACTAATTCAGCTATCGCTAACGAGTCCGAATTCATTAAATATATAGAGGATGAGATCGCCTGCATCGTAGATAAAGAGAAAAGTATTGACGGGCTTCTCGGCAGTATCTCCACACAGTTTGCCAACCCTGCCTATAACCTAAGAAAACGCTACGAAGAGTTCAAAACATTCGTGTATAACCGCTTCAATGAGAGCCTCGCAAAAACACATATTTCGAACATTGAGTCGCTCAAAATCGAACTCGTTGACAACAAACGTGTGCTCTACGAACTTGAACGGATTTCAGCCATTGAAAACCTGAATGCCCAACTGGCATTTGAATTTGATCAGGGTGAAGACCTGAAGATACTGAACCAGTACCTCGACAGCGGAAAATCAATCAACTTTGCCGATCTCTTTGATATAGAGCTCGTACTCGATGTGAAAGGAAACCTGAAGAGAGTTGACCTCAAAGAACAGGTGGAGTCGGATGGTACCGACAGGATGATTCGCCTTGTAATTGTAATGAGCATCATCAACCGCCTTGCTATCAGCAGCCCTGAAAATAAAATTGCACTATTTATTGATGAGATCGGAACCATTGATGAACACAACCGCCCACAGTTGGTGCAGTTTTGCAAGGATCATAACTTCATCCCCATTTTTGCTGCTCCACAGCCTTACGACGGCTTTTCGAAGTATTACTTTATCTTCCGTTCGAAAGGCAAGATCAACCTCAACGACCGCCAGCACGCTGTGCGTCGCGAGGAGTTAAAATTAGATCAATAACCAATAATAAATTCATTCTCATGGAGATTTCCGAATCAAAAGAAATAACATTGACCGAATTGCTTCCGGAAGATATAGAGTTAATAAGAGAAGTCCGAGTTAAATTCCATCTGATCGAAGATAGATGCTTAGCCAAATAATATCAGGCCGCCTTAAATAGAATAATATGATCAAAGCAGAACCGAGAACCATCCTGACCTTTCTCTATAATTATTTCGAAGTTGTAAGGGATCTTTTCGAATTCCAGACACACGATGGAATAATTACCAGAGAAGATTTTGATCATATCTGTCAAAAGCATGGCCCCAACATAAAGAACAGGCTTCGGGAATACAGGATCATTCGCCCCGTTGGAAGCGACTATGAAATGCGCGATGTATATTTCAAAATGATGGAATTCCTGCTGCTCGAATTCAAGCCGCTATTACCCGAAACCATCGAGAAATATAAAGGAGCTATTACAGAACTCTTCCTGAAGATTAGAAAAGGTGAAGCGGCAGATAGAGACATACTTCAGGAGCGGATAAAAAATCTCAGCCGCCAGGTGCGGGAATTTGTTGACCTGGTAGAGCGAAATGCTTTCAGGCTATTGAATGAAACACGTGATCTCAAGTCAAATATTGACCGCATAGAATATAAAGACAAAGTCCATAAAGCCAGTTTCTGGATCGAATACTACATACTTCCACTGAACAAAATTCTCGATGTGAATCACTCTGAATCGGTGACTAACAAGTTGGTTGAAGTGAGCGAATACGCTAACCGCAGAAGGCTTGATTTTGCTGATGAGTCAGTTCGCCTCGAATTTGAAAAACTATATATTCAGCTTATCCAGACAAATACCGACCTGCTACGCCAATCAAAAATCCTGACGAATGAATTGCTACCGCTGCTCGAACGAATACGCACTGAAAGCCTGATACTCACAGGGTGGATTGAGTTTCTACGCAACCCCTACAAGGTAGAAACCCCACCACTCCTCAAAGGAAGCAGAACAATGGTCTATGCAAAAGATATGTTGTACAAGGTGCGTGAATTCTTTGAACAGTTTCAGCAAAATGAGGCTATTGTGTTTGAAGATGATACGGCAGATTTTGACAAATGGATATTTGACAGGGATCTTTTCAAGAGCCGTCTGCAGGAGCAATTACCCGTCAATGATTTTTTCAACTGGTGTGTAAAAATGCTGGCAAAAGATTTCAAGGAAATTGAAACAGAAAAATTCTTTGCAATGACAGGTTTGCTGTTTGATGAAGATCTTTCCATTGAATTCCCGAAAAAAAATGAGCGCACAACGATCATGACAACGATGTCAAAAATTTCAGTTCCTAAACTGAAGGTCGAGCCAGCACTCAAGATACGATAACAATTACCATTAAAGAAACCATACAACCCATGGTCTATCCTCCACATCACCGGCAGATCGTTGAAGAACTGATGAGCGGAAAATTTCTGCTCAGCAACGAAGAGCACTTTAACAGCCTTCGTGAGAACGAAGCATTTTACACTGAGTTTTTCAAGGTCTCTTTTGATCTCGATCTCCATCTGAAAACGGAATATGCTTTCCTGCTCAGCAAGGAAACACAGGAGAATTTCTCGCGAGATGTAAGTATTTTTATCGCAATCCTCAGCTACGAACTGGATAAAGACGGACGCAATTTTATGGAAGCACTCGATTTCCATGAATTTACTATGGAGGAAGTTGACAGATATTTTGAAAACAGTTCATTCATAGACTTGATAGAAAGCAATAAAACCCTCCGCGATCAGGACAGCCGGCGTACTCTCATTAACGGAATGGCGCGGAGAAATATCGTTGTAAAGAATTTTGAGGATCGCTTCTCTTTCACAGAAGCTTATAAAGTATTCGTTGATTTTGCCAAAGAGCTGGCGATAAAACGCATGGCACAGGATACAGCGGTCAACCAAAACTGAGCATTTATAATGCCTTAAAGGATGCAGGAGGAAACAGGCCACGGGGATCTGTTCACCTTCTGGAAAATTACACCCGCTGATGTTAAATCCCTTCAAGCACAATGCCTTCACCATTAGTGCTTGCCCCTCTCACTTTTAGATTAAAATAGATTAAAAAAAACCAAATCGAACGAAGACGATATCAGTCTCAAATATCCTATCAACAATTTTGTAAATTAGTCACTTTGGCACCTCCGGACTAAGGTCATAATTGCACAGAGCAAAGTGGTCATCTGCGAAAAAACAAAGTACAGTAATTAGTAAACCAACGCACTATTACCGATAAGATCATACAGGGCTTAGAACATAATCCTGGCTTGGAGGGTTTCAATGTAGCCTTCCTATAATTTCGACACCGGATACCGAGGCGCAGCTATTCTTGGATTATAGGAAATAAACAAATAAAAACAAAACATACAACAGTGAACACCAGACATACACAAGCCGAGAAGGCGCAGCAGTTTATGAAGTTACATCACACCGGTAAATTATTGATTTTACCAAATATATGGGATGTGCTTGGAGCGAAATTGCTGGAAGATGTCGGGTACCAAGCGATCGCGACAGCCAGTGCCCCGGTAGCATTTACAAATGGTTATGAAGATGGAGAAAAAATACCTCTCGACCGGGTCATCGAAAACCTCCATAGAATTACAAACAGTGTTAACCTGCCGGTAACAGCAGATATTGAATGTGCCTATGCAGATGAGGGCAAACTCCTTGAAAAAAATATCCAAAGGATACTTGAAACGGGCATTGCCGGATTGAACTTTGAAGACAGTGATAAAACAACCGGGGATTTAATTGATATTTCAAAGCAATGCAATAGAATAAAAACAATAAGGAAAATCGCTGATGAAATGGAAATTCCACTGTTTATCAATGCGAGGACAGATGTTCTATTTTATTCTCATTTCTTTTCAACGCCGGAAGAACAACAGGCAGAGCTTTTAAGACGCGGTCAAGCCTATAAAGATGCCGGTGCTGACTGCTATTTTCCCGTAGCACTGAAAGATGCAGATATGATCGGGAAGATAGTATCCACAATAAAAATACCGGTCAATATAATAGCGCTTCCCGGCATTCCCGGCTTTGATATATTAGAGAAATTGGGTGTTTCGAGAGTAAGTCTTGGCCCTTCATTTCTCAAGATTGCCATACAATCAATGAGAACTCTTGCCCTTAGCCTGTTGAAAAAGGAGGGGCTTCCGTCTATCACGGAAAATGAAATTACGACGGACTATATAAAATCATTAATAAAATCTGTATAAAAAAATGGAACTACAGCGTAAATCAATAAAAGAACTTGCTCCGCTTGCTTATGACGCAATGATTAACCTTGAAAATTCAGGTAAGAATTGTTCCCTGTCGCCACTTTATAAAGAACTTATAAAAATCAGAGCTTCTCAGATAAATGGGTGTGCCTACTGTGTTGATATGCATACAGAAGATGCAATGAAACTGGGAGAAACAGCCAGGAGAATTTTTGCAATAGCGGTTTGGCATGAATCGCATCTGTTCTCAGAAGAAGAAAGCGCGCTTTTGCAACTAACCGAAGAGGTTACAGAGATTCACAAGTGTGGTGTTACGGATGACACTTATTCGAAAA
>JADLBA010000295.1 GCA_020848015.1 Crocinitomicaceae bacterium
GGAGTACTTGCTTTGGGCAGTTACAAGCCCTGAAAATAAGAAAGTAGCCGCAGCGAAGAGTAGTAGTCGCGAGATTCTCATAAGGTTGGTTTATTAAAACTTTTTTTGCAGGAAGCGAAAATAGTGAAAACTCCTTTCGGAAAACTATTTTAGTTAAAAATGACAAAATATAGAGCCGTATCTTCTCTTCTAACCAGAGCAATCTGAAAGTTCTTTTTCATCAATAAAAATAATAACCCACTGGTTGTCTGTGAGGTAAATATTTCTCCGAAAGTGTAAAATGAACTGCGTCAGATATTTTTTGAATACCGACATAAGGGTTTCCGTCGCTTCGTTCTAAGACGCAACAAATAAATGTCTATTTTTCATGGTGAAACTCACTCGGATGTCCCTTTGACGGACTCCCCTTGCGACTTCAATAAAACGATTTGTTTGATCTCATTTATCGTCTTGTAGTTGATTTAAACGCAAGGTGAAACCAACAATTACGATCAGACTTCCATTACCAAACAAAGGCGCAAGATTTCCCGAAATCTCGGTGAGCAGTTTGCGGGAAAATAAACCCAATACCTTCATAAAAAATGAAGGTACAATCGAATTGCCCTCCCGCATCAGGGTTTCGTCAGGTTGTGCTGGAGCGGTGCATTGCTACCGGTCGCAGAAAAAAAACGCCGGTTTCATTTCACCGGGTGAAAAGTATTTCTCTCATTTTCGGCAGTGGCCACAGTTCATCTTCCACCTCCATCTCAAGAGCATCCACCAGCCCCCTGATATTATCCATCAACGGCTTGATTTTGTGACAATAGTGCTCTGCTTTTTTCTCGGAATTCAATTTTCCCGCCTTTTCTCTTTCCTTCGTCATTTCTATGATAATATCGCTGATCGCATTGATCTTTTCGCTGATAGACCTGATCAGCATTAGTTGTGTACGAGATGCTTCTTTCGCTTCACCGACCGGCAACACAGAATGTAATCCACTGACATTGTCAACTAGTTTTGCCTGATAAGCGACTGTAGCAGGAATGATGAAGTTTTGAGCAATGTCTGTACATACACGGGCTTCAATCTCCCTTCGGTGCCAGTATTTATCAATCTCGATCTCATAGCGTGCATGAATTTCTTCCTTCGTCAGCACGTTCATCTCTTCGAACATTTTATTTACGGCCTTGTCTTTCCATACTTTCAGCGCCTCAGGAGTATTCTTCTGGTTGCTGAGTCCGCGACGAGCAGCTTCTTTCACCCAATCATCGCCATATCCATTCCCCTCAAAGCGGATCGCTTTGCTGTTTTTAATCAGCCTCTGCAACTCCTTCAATATCGCCTCATCTTTGTCATCACCCGATTCGATGCGGTCATCCACATCCTGGCGAAATTGTTTCAGGCGATTGGCGACGATGGTACTCAGCACAATCATCGCATTGGCACAATTGGCGCTGGAACCCACTGCTCTAAACTCAAACTTGTTTCCGGTAAATGCAAAAGGTGATGTGCGGTTCCGGTCTGTGTTGTCGAGCAATACCTGTGGCAACTTTCCAATATTCAGCTTGAGGTCGGTCTTGTCTTCAGGAGTCATTTTTCCAGCCTTAATATTTTGCTCCAGGTTGTCGAGCATCGAATTCAGTTGCAGCCCCAGAAAGCAACTCATTATCGCAGGCGGAGCTTCGCTGGCTCCGAGCCGGTGGTCGTTTCCGACAGTAGCAATGCTGGCGCGCAGCACATCGGCATTTTCAAAAATGGCTGCCACCGTATTAATGAAAAATGTGAGAAATTGAAGATTGGTCTTAGGGTTTTTTCCCGGCTTCAGCAGGTTGACACCAGTGTTGGTGCTGAGTGCCCAATTGTTGTGCTTACCCGAACCGTTGATTCCCTCGAATGGCTTCTCATGCAGCAAAATCCTGAAGTTGTGCTTCCGTGCGGTTTTTTCAAGTATATCCATCAGCAACTGGTTGTGGTCGTTCGCCAAGTTCGCCTCCTCAAACATCGGAGCCACTTCAAACTGATTCGGAGCTACTTCGTTGTGACGGGTTGTGACGGGGATGCCCAACAGATGTGCCTCTAATTCAAACTCTTTCATAAATCCCACTACTCTTTCCGGGATGGATCCGAAATAGTGGTCTTCCAACTGCTGATCTTTCGCTGGTCTGGCACCAAACAAAGCCCTGCCGGTCATTGCAATATCAGGCCGCGCTTTATACAATGCCTGATCAATCAAGAAGTACTCCTGCTCCCACCCCAGAGTAGTATTGACCTTAATCACGTCTTTATCAAAATACTGGCATACCGCAGTTGCAGCAGTATCCACTGCGTGCAGAGCCTTGATCAGGGGCATTTTATAATCGAGTGCATGACCAGTATAGCTGATAAATATAGTTGGAACACATAATGTATTACCGACAATAAAAGCCGGTGAAGTTGGATCCCACAACGTATAACCCCTTGCTTCGAATGTATTTCTTATTCCACCGCTGGGAAAAGACGAAGCATCCGGCTCCTGCTGCACTAACATAGATCCTTCAAATTTCTCCATCGCCCTTCCATCGCCCAGTGGCTTGAAAAAACTGTCGTGTTTTTCTGCTGTTGACCCTGTAAGCGGCTGAAACCAGTGTGTGTAATGGGTAGCGCCTTTTGACATCGCCCATTCTTTCATGGCGGCGGCCACATGATCCGCCACTGAGCGGTCAATCCTCACGCCCCGCTCAATGCAATCCAACAGCTTGTCGTAGATGCCCTCCGTAAGGTACTCTCGCATTTTATAGGTAAAAAATACATTGGCTCCGAAGTAGTCACTCACCTTAGAACTGGGCGGCAATGCAAATTGCGCTCTTCGGTTCATAATCTCAGCGAGTGCCTGAAAGCGATTCTTACTCATATAATCAGTTTAAATTGTTATGGTTTTGGAATGTAGGAAAAACAGCGACAAATATAAAAACAAGGGGGTATTTTAAGAAAAATGAGATTTATTTAATGATAAGAGACAAAAAACAGGGGGAGTAACAAAGAAAAAGGGTGTCTTTCTCAAGACACCCCCGTTCTAACCAATTTTCCTTCCCTCTTCAGGAAGTTGAACCAATACCGATTACTTTACTCTGATCTCTTTATTGTTTTCGCGCATTGCCTCATCTTTTTTTGGCAGGGTAATACTGAGGATACCATTGTTATAGCTGGCCCCAATACTTTCTTTGTCAACGACTTCAGGTAACAGAAAGGTTCTTGAGAAAGAACTCAGCTTGAACTCGCGGCGGCTGAATTTTTCATTTTCTGTCTCAGATTTTTCCGCTTTCTCATAAGAAATGACCAAATTCTTCCCTTCAGTGCGGATACTAAAATCCTCCTTGTCTCTGCCGGGAACAGCCAACTCAATGACAAAGTTTTCTTTGCTCTCTTTCACGTTGGCTGCTGGGCCGGTAATCCAATTGCGATGGAAAGAGGCTGGCATAAAATCGCGGAAAAAATCATTTTCAAACACGGGACTCACCGAAGATGGAGTGCCGAAATGGTGGAATTTTACGGGATACATAATTTTAATTTTTATTTAGTGAATTATTCTGCCCCCGCTTGTCAATCAGAATACCAATTGATAAATAATGCCTTTTTGTCGCTATTTGATTATTTTTAATGACAATATTTCCGATATAAAGATCGATCCTGGTCATTTTCACTACTGCACGTAGTTTTGCAGCCTTATTTATGGCACTTCGATTCAAACTCCAAAAAATAGACAAGCAATGTAAAGCACGTGCTGGTCGCATTTCTACTGATCACGGCGAAATCGAAACGCCGATCTTTATGCCCGTAGGTACAGCAGGGACAGTGAAGGCAATTACACAACAGGATCTTGTTTCAGATGTAAAGGCCGAAATCATCCTTGGAAATACCTATCATCTCTATCTCCGCCCCGGAGTCGAAATCTTGAAGGAAGCCGGTGGGCTTCATCGTTTCAATGGCTGGACAAAACCTGTGTTGACCGACAGTGGAGGGTATCAGGTTTATTCCCTTTCCGCGAATAGAAAAATAAAGGAAGAGGGTGTTACCTTTAAATCCCACATTGACGGTTCAAGGCATTTTTTTTCACCGGAAAATGTGATGGACATTCAGCGGGCAATAGGAGCAGATATAATGATGGCTTTTGATGAATGCCCCCCTTATCCGTGCAAAAAGGAATATGCTCACAAGTCTATGGATATCACCCACCGTTGGCTTGACCGCTGTTTTAAACATCTTAATGAAACCGCTCCTCTGTATGGGCATCATCAAAGTCTCTTTCCCATTGTACAGGGCGGTACATTCAATGATTTGCGAAAAGCATCTGCAGAATTCGTTGCATCAAAAGAAGCTGAAGGAAATGCCATCGGTGGACTAAGCGTAGGCGAACCCCACGAAATGATGTATGAAATCACTGATAGGGTGACCGACATTCTTCCTTTAGATAAGCCGCGCTATATGATGGGTGTAGGCACTCCCGCAAATATTCTGGAATGCATAGCGCTGGGAGTAGATATGTTTGACTGTGTACTGCCGACACGTAATGCACGCAATGGACAACTCTTTACCTGGAATGGAACCATCAATATACGGAATAAAAAATGGGAACGGGACTTTTCTCCACTTGACGAAGAGGGAGAAAGTTATGTGGATCGCTTTTATTCTAAAGCATATTTAAGGCATCTTTTTGTATCGGGTGAAATACTCGCGCTGCAGATCGCTACGCTGCACAACCTGAACTTTTATTTGAGGCTGGTAAAAAAAGCCAGAGAAAAAATACTGGACGGTACTTTTGCGGAATGGAAAAATGAAATAGTATCGAGACTCTCCCAGCGCCTGTGATCAAAAAACTCGACATATTCATCATCAAAAAATTCTTAGGAACCTTTTTCCTGATGATCGGAGTTTTTGTAATCATCGCTGTCATTTTTGATGTCAGTGAAAACATAGATGAATTAGTCAACTCCAATGCAACGGTCTGGCAGATCATAACCCATTACTATTTCAACTTCTGCCTCTTCTTTGGCACCATGCTGAGTTCACTGATCATTTTCCTTACAATCATCTGGTTTACCAGCAAGATGGCTCAGCGATCAGAGGTTATTGCAATGCTCAGCGGCGGTATGAGCTATGCTCGCTTCCTGCGTCCATTTTTTATCGCATCAAGTTTCCTTGTGCTTCTTTCATTGTTGCTGAGTCACTTTATTGTTCCAATGGCAAACAAGGTAAAATACGACTTCGAAGTGCAATACCTGAAAGGGGCATTGACCGTCTCAGACCTGAATATTCACAGGGAAATAGAACCTGGTGTGATCGCTTATTGCTACAAGGTAAACCCTGGTTCATACAGTTGCTCCAATTTTTCTCTTGAGAAATGGAAAGACAACCGTCTTACGTGGAAGCTGATCTCATCGGGTGCCACGTTTGATACTTTAACAGGAAGATGGATGCTGAATAATATACAGACACGCGAGTTTCTACCCGATGGTAAAGAACGGCTGATAACAAAACAACGATTAGATACCGTAATGGACGTTTCGATAGATGATTTCGGGCTACGTTCTGAAATTGTCGGCTCAATGAACTGGAATGAACTCAATGATTTTATAGAAGATCAGCGGCTCAGTGGGTCGGGAAATGTTTTTAAATATGAACTGGAAAAATACAACCGTACAGCCAGCCCTTTCTCAATATTTATTCTCACTCTGATCGGTGTTTCCATTGCATCACGAAAGTCGCGTGGGGGAACAGGACTTCATCTGATGCTCGCTGTGGTAATCGGCTTTATTTTCATTTTCATTTCACGTGTTACAGCAGTCAGCGCGATGAACCTCGGCTTTCCTACTTATCTATCGGTATGGGTAGCAAACGTAGTATTCCTCTTCTTAGGATTATTTCTTTACTCGAAGGCCCAGACATAGAAAAGATTTTAGTTAGTAGGAAAGATTAAACATTACCGGATCAGCAATACAAATCCGGTGAGTTCAACATCCTGTACAGTAGATATTGAAGCTGCCCGTACCACATAAGTATAAACTCCGTCAGGGGCAAAATGATCCGATCCTCTGGTATTGCCGATCCAAGGTTCTCCTAAGGTATGGCTTTCGAAGATGAGATCGCCCCACCGGTTGAATATCTGTAACTCATAATTATCTTCTCTGATATCGGCTCCCATCACCGTAAAGACATCATTGATTCCGTCACCATCAGGCGTGAAAGCGTTGGGGACATAAACGACAAACACATCATTGATATCAACGATACCCTCTACTTTATCCGTACATCCATGCTCATCTTTAATACTGAGAGAAACATTATAACCCCCCCCCTTGTTATCAGGAAAAACAAAAGCAGGATTTGCTGCAGTACTCGTACCCAGAGGTGCAGCCGTATTGAACACCCAGTAGTATGAAAGCCCCAGGCCAAGTGAAGTGCTGGTAAATTGAATCTCAGGATCATAAATGGTTGTAATCATCGGGGTTGCATTCCAGCCGGCTACCGGGTCGGAAAAAACTTCAATATAATCCTCAAAAATGTGGTTAAACGCGCAGCCTCGCGGACTCACCATATAAACTCCTACATCATACAATCCTGGTAATTCGTAATTAAATTCTTCTTCCGGGCTGTTAGATGGAGATACAGCGCTATCAAAGTTCCATGACATCGCGGTGTATAGAGAGGGGTTCGTTGTAAGTTCAAATTCGACATCGAGCGGGGCACATCCACTGGTGACATCGGAAGTGATCGAAAAAGGCATCGCCTCCTCGAAACTGAGTTCAAAACAATCCTGTACAGGGGGAGTTTCGCAGGCATCGCTCACGGTTACACAAACCGTTCCCTCGCCCGCTTGTGTATAGTCGTATGGGTTACCGTTTCCGATGACACTTCCATTATTGCTCCATTGGAACGAAAATGAACCATGCCCACCTGAAACAGATACCGTTTCCAATTCAATGTTACCGTTAGGACAGATCACCGAATCTTCAAAGGCCACAACAAATAATGAATCATAGAGAGATATATTCACCTCTACTGTGTCAGAGACACAACCC
>JADLBA010000296.1 GCA_020848015.1 Crocinitomicaceae bacterium
ATCAGGGTTGCGCGGGTTAGATGAACTGAAATTCTATCCGGGATTATTTGCCCGCTTTGGCTGGCTGTTCGAATACAGCAATTACAGGGAAGGATTGAAAGGGATAGAGGCGGGTGTATCGGTGGACGCTTTTATGAAAAGAATTCCGATCATGTCAGATCGGATTCTGGTATCCCACTTTGACGGAGCAAAAAATCACCAGATTTTTGTCGGCCTATATATCAATTTCTTTTTTGGCAGGAAGTACAATAGACATGAACAGTAACGAGGAAGTACCACAGATGCCGGTCGCCCGCTTCCCTAAGCCAAAATGGCTGAGGGTAAAGCTCCCCACAGGTGAGAATTACAAAAAGGTCAGAGCGATTGTTGATGATCAAAAACTTCACACGATATGTGAAAGCGGCCATTGCCCGAATATGGGGGAATGCTGGGGAGCTGGTACCGCTACCTTTATGATACTTGGAAATATCTGTACGAGATCGTGCGGTTTTTGTTCGGTGGCCACCGGTCGCCCCGAAGCAGTGGATATTTTCGAACCCGCCCGCGTGGCGCGCTCTATACAGTTGATGGGGGTGAAGCACGCAGTCATCACCTCAGTTGACCGCGATGATCTCCCTGATGGAGGATCGGAAATATGGAAAGAAACCATTGCTGCCATAAGGCGCATTTCTCCTGGAACTACAATGGAAACGCTAATTCCCGATTTTGCAGGGAAATGGGATAACCTGCAACGTATCATAGATGCCGCACCCGAAATTGTTTCGCACAATCTTGAAACAGTACGGCGACTTACTAAGCGTGTACGAATACAGGCGAGATACGACCGTAGCCTTGAAGTACTCCGCCGGCTTAAGCAGGCAGAGATGCGTACCAAGAGTGGTGTAATGCTCGGTCTTGGAGAAACGCAGGAAGAGGTGTTGGAAACAATGCAGGATCTTCGCAGTGTGGGCGTTGACATTCTCACTTTAGGACAGTATCTTCAGCCTACACCGAGGCATTTATCCGTAGTAGAATTTGTAACGCCGGAGAGTTTTGTGGCTCTTCGTGAAGCTGGTCTTGAAATGGGGTTCCGATACGTGGAAAGCGGCCCGTTAGTGCGCTCTTCATATCATGCCGAAAAGCATATTTTTTAACCGAATGTTCATTCTGTTACCCCTGTTTCTGACAGGGAATTTTATCATCACCCGGGTAACCTGAACAGAATGCAACGAGATATTTTTTGAATGGAAAAGAAGAAGATTGCGATCAATGGTTTTGGAAGGATCGGGCGGAGACTGCTCCGGATACTCATTGAGAGAGAGAATGTGGAGGTGGTGGCGATCAATGATCTCTATGACAGCCACACAATGGCTCATCTTTTCAAGTATGATTCAGTACATGGAAAATTCAGCGGTATTGTTACGGCTGAAAAGGACTACTTGCTGATCAACGGAAGTAAAATTAAGTATAGCTCTGAAAAGCTACCAGCGAACCTTCCCTGGAAAGAGGCCGGAGTGGATATTGCGGTGGAATGTACCGGACAGTTGAAGCAGATGTCCGCCCTTAAAAAGCATTTGGAGGCGGGAGCAAGACGGGTATTGCTGAGTGCGCCGGCAGATGATGATGGGATAAAAACGGTAGTCCCCGGTGTGAACGACGACATTTATTCCCAAGAGGATCGTATTTTGTCCTGCGCTTCGTGCACAACTAACAATGCTGCACCGATGATTAAATTAGTGGATGAGTTGTGCGGTATTGATACCTGCTACATAACAACTATACATTCCTATACGGGAGACCAACGGCTGCACGATGCACCGCACAAGGATCTCAGGCGGGCGAGGGCAGCCACCCAATCAATCGTTCCTACTACCACCGGCGCGGCTAAAGCACTGACCCGGATTTTCCCAAGCCTCAACGGCAGGATGGGAGGATGCGGCATACGGGTCCCTGTTCCTGATGGTTCGTTGACCGATATTACTTGTACCGTAAAAGCACCGCTGAACATTAACTTCATCAACGGAGCTTTCCGGAAAGCGGCAGAAGAACGATGGAAAGGAATACTCGAATACTCGGAAGACCCTGTGGTATCTGCTGATATTATCGGTAACCCGCATTCCTGTCTTTTTGATG
Source organism: Crocinitomicaceae bacterium (assembly GCA_020848015.1). GTDB lineage: Bacteria > Bacteroidota > Bacteroidia > Flavobacteriales_D > Sanyastnellaceae > JADLBA01. The sequence goes on from JADLBA010000296.1 coordinate 2,113, forward strand.
CACAACTGACCTCTGTTATCGGTAATATGGTAAAAGTAGTGGGGTGGTACGACAATGAAACAGGCTACTCAAACCGGCTGGCAGATATGATTTTCAAATGGTAAGCATTGAGATGAAAACTACCGGACAAAAAATAATGAAGGTATGACTGACACAATGGAAGGTGTAGCTACCTTTATACTCACTAAAACATCCCTTGTATGATCCATGAATTAAGCAAGCACCACTCTGTTTTCAACCAGTTTGTAAGAGAAATCAGAGACGAAGAAATACAGAAAGACAGGATGCGATTCAGGAGAAACCTGTCGAGAATGGGAGAGGTGATGGCTTACGAAATCTCAAAAACGTTTGATTACAAGTCCGAGTTGGTTACTACTCCCTTGGGCGAAGCAACGGTGGAAATAATGGATGAGCAACCGGTGATATGTGCGATCATGCGGGCTGCACTGCCTATGCACGAAGGGTTTCTGAATTATTTTGACCAGGCAGACAATGCTTTTGCTGCGGCTTATCGCCGACATCACAAGGGCGGCGATTGGGAAATAGAAGTGGATTATCTCAGTTCGCCTACGCTCGAAGGAAGAGTGCTCATCATTGTGGATCCAATGCTTGCCACAGGTTCCAGTATTGAGATGGTATATAAAAAGTTGGTAGGGCGCGGCCACCCTAAGAGAATCCACCTGGCAGCCGCGATTGCCGCAGAGGCCGGTGTAAATCATGTGCGGAGCAAATTACCCGAAAATACGATGATCTGGGTAGGTGCACTCGACAAGGAACTGACTGCACAGTCTTATATCGTTCCCGGATTGGGCGATGCAGGCGATTTGGCATTCGGGAGGAAAGATTGATGTGGGTATATCTGCTAAAAATCGCCGGATGGTGGCTCCTTTCTATTATTAAGTTCCTCGTAGTGCCATTTATGATGATGCATTCACAAAAAGAGGACTGGACTTGGGTGGAGATTATTTTGATAACTTCATCAGGCGCGGCAGGCGGAGTTTTTATCTTTTTTCATGCAGGAGAATACATTTTTAACTGGATCACTCGCCATTTTGGCAGAAGAAAAAAGCTGATGACTAAAGGAAGGAGATTTATCATACGGGTAAAATCCCGTTGGGGAATCAGGGGATTGATGATGATCTCCGGCCTCATCTCTGTTCCGGTAGCCGCCCTTCTCGCAGCACGTTTTTATCATCATCAGAGAAATACACTTCCACTGATGATCATTGCATTTTTTCTGTGGTCTGTTGTGCTTACTTCCATTGCGCTTTTTTCAAAACACATTATTAATTGAAATACAAACATCTTTTTTTTGATCTGGACGGTACCCTGTGGGACCTGAAGAGGAATACCAGGCTGGCGATGGAGATCATGTTTGACAGGTATGCTTCCGATGGGTTGCACCCGCACCTTTTTGAGGATTTTTTCAGAAGGTATCATCATCACAACGATGAAGCTTGGGCACTTTACAGCATCGGGAAAATTGAAAAACACGTGTTGCGCGTGGTGCGGTTCGAACGGGCGTTCGGCGATGTTCAGATCAGTAAGAATGACGAATTTATTGAACGGTTTGCCAGCGAGTTTTTGGATGTATGCCCCCGGCAGCCCAACCTGCTCGAAGGCACCATAGAATTACTGGAACACTGTCGTAAAAAATACAAGTTGCACATTATTACTAATGGTTTCAGGGAAGTACAGGGAGTCAAGATGAAAACAACAGGAATTGAAAAATACTTTGAGAAAATTATCAATAGCGAGGATGTTGGAGTGCGAAAACCGGACCCAGCTATTTTTACCTATGCACTGCAAAAAGCGGGAGCAGAAAAAGAGGAAAGCCTGATGATCGGCGACGACTGGAACGCCGATATTCTGGGGGCGAGAGATTCAGGTCTTGATCAGGTTTTTATCAATACCACTGAGAGGATGATGCACGAATTGGGAACTATATCGAAAGAACGACCGGGTCGTCACAACTACCAACCCACCTTTAGCATAGAGTCGCTGACAGAATTACTTTCGGTACTTTAGCCTTCATACAGCATAAAAAATCTGCATCTGCAATACTTCAAACGAATCATGGAAAACAACAACAACAACCCCAACACCAACCCCAACCAATTGAACATTGAATTGAATGAAGAAGTGGCTCAGGGAGTTTATTCGAATCTTGCGGTGATCACACATTCACCTGCAGAATTTGTCGTGGATTTTATTCGTGTAATGCCTGGAGTGCCCAAAGCGAAAGTACAGTCGCGCATCATTCTCACACCGCAACATGCCAAGCGACTGATGAGGGCTTTGATAGAGAATGTTGGAAAGTACGAGAACCAGCACGGTAAGATTCAGGAGACCGGTGGACACGATCAGGCGCTGCCGATGAACTTTGGTGGTCCTCAGGGACAAGCGTGACAGGTGGTGCTTCTGTTTGGACAGGGTCTGATTGATTCTTTGCCCGTCTTGAAAATGAAACAGGGGGCAGCATAGCTTATGCTATTTCTTTTTCGTACTATTATAATGTAAGCATTATTCTGGAAATGATTTTTCCGGATTATTCAAAGAAACCCAATGGAATAATCAGGGTCGAACTTATTTATTGCGGCAATTAAAGGTTGTCATAACGGAATAATCCGACCGCGGAGTGTACTTCCTATAAAAGGTGAATTCAATGACCGTGAGGCCCGGTTCTCTTTTGAAAAAGTCGTATCGAGTTTTGTAGAGAACAGAGTGATATCTGCCCTATTGCCTTCTTCGATTACCGGTTTATCTAAGCCGAGCAATGCCGCAGGACCCCAGCTAAATCCCGCAACAATGGTTTCAAGTGGCAGATGTTTTTCGAGCGAAGTATAGGCCGCACAGAAAGCGGTTTCTATTCCACTGATCCCACTAGATTCAGATTCACAAAATTTATGTTCTGTATCCTGTGGACTGTGATCGCTGCAGATAGCATCAATTGTTCCGTCGCGAAGTCCTTCTATTAATGCGTTATGGTCTTCATCAGTAGGAAATGAAGGTAATACTTTAAGCTGGGGATCAAGACCAGGCAGATCGTGTTCAGTAAAACTGAGTTGATGTGCGGCGATGCTACAGGAAATATGCAACCCTTCCTTTTTGGCTGCACGGATTATTTCGACTTCTTCGGCAGTGCTGACTAATGAAATATGCAACCGGCCTTTACTGTGTCTCAGGAGGCTAATATCTCTTACAAGCAGGCGTTCTTCACTCTGAACCGAACGACCTTTTATTCCGGTCTTAGCACTCGCCGTCCCCTCCAGTCCTCCTGAGTTTACTATCTTATCCAGTGGAAAGCTATATATCAAAGCGTCAAATGTTTTTCCTAAGTCGAGAGCCTGTGCCATCAATTCCGTTTTCACAGGAGATTTATCATCGGTAAAACAAATCGCACCGGCTGAATGCATATTGAGCATTTCTGACAGCTCTATCCCTTTCATTTTTTCTGACAGCGTTCCCGCTGGAAGGATATGCACAGGCGCACCTTTGGTTTTGGACAATATATATTCAATCGCTTTCCCGTTATCGGCAGGAGGTGTGGTAGATGGCATTACTACCACAGTGGAAAATCCTCCTTTGAGTGCAGCGCAGATACCGCTCTGAAGGTCTTCGAGGTGTTCGTTACCGGGGTCACAGAAATTCGCTCTGAGGTCTGTCCATCCGGGAGATATGCAGAGTCCTTCTTCTCGTATCACCTTCGCTCGCGACTCAAAAAAATTAGAACCAATAGCGGTGATCTTGCCTTTTTCAATCAGGATATCGAGTTTTTTTCCGTTGTGAAATGACCGCGGGTCAAGGATCAGAGCCGATTTTATCAGGATTTTCATCGCTAAGGGAAGAACACTTTTTTATAGTCAGGCAGCTTCACACATACAGCAAAAATCTACAGCATTTTTTTAGTTCTATCGCCAGAATTTAATCAGCAATATTTCAATGGCTAAAAAAATCAGACTGAAAATGATCATTGCATACCAGTATTTTTTTCCTTCATCTAATGCGGTAGCGTATTTTCCTATACTATCGAGGCCGCTTTCGAGAATGCTTATATTATTCCATCCCATTGCCTCGATAGACGATTTCATGTCTTCGATGTCAGTCGTTTTTGTCTGCGATTCACGGCGGTCGTAGTTGAAACTGAGTGCCGCTACTACAGTATCACCGGTTGAAAGAAGAAAATTACCAGCCGTTTCAATTTCATGATGGATAAAAAGTTCGGTATTTCCGCCGGCATTGCGATGTTCGGGAATAAGTTCAGCACCTGTGTCAACGTTTTTCAGTTTAAAAGTTTCTTCTCCTGAAAGGCTTACATTGCGCAAGGTCACCACCTGCTCCCCACCGAGTGTATAGTAGAGAGAAGTGGCAGGCTGGCTGAATATTGCACACCTGATGAGGGTAGTAGGAAAAAAGGCGTGGTGTGTAAAGTCGCTTTCCTCTGGCAATAGCGAAACTGAACTCAGATAAACTCTTCCGCTGTTGTAAGAAGCAGATACGAGAAATGGCATCCCGTTCTGGAGAGTCATCATTGGATCCGCAATATTCCGTTGCTCTAATTCTATCGGAAAAAAGGAATTGACTTTGGGTAGATCAATATTTTCGGGGTCGTTTTTTTCAAATGTGTTGACATAAATATAATGGCGGTAGTTCACTTGGTTTACTTTCGTTGGTGCCGTCACTTTTGGCGCGAGTTTACCAATACCAAGTCGCTTGGTCAGTTCGTTGTAACTTATGAGATCGGCTTCCGGTGAAGGAATGATAAAAACACTTCCTCCATTGGATACAAATTTTTCCAACTCACTGATAAGCCCGGATGAAATGGATTTTAATTGATTCAGAATGATGAGGTGTTGTCTGGAAAAGGCACCAAAGTCAATTGCATTTTCCGGGACTGGAGTCAATTTGAAATAAGGATCATCTGAAAATACAGCATTTACCGGATCCATTGCTGCGCTGATGGCACAAATATTCATTACCGCAATTTGCCGTGCTACATTATAGCTGAAGAAGAATTTATCATCGAATACAATAGGGTGGTCTTGGATCGAAAGAACAGCATTTTTGAACCCTGAGTCTGTATTTGTAAAATTGATATCAGTAATGATCTTTTGCTTTGCAGCGACTGTAAAGGTTGCCACACTTCTCGACTGACCGTTGATGCTGAGCTGGAGTGGTACATTTTCACGGCTCTCTTCACCCGTATTTGTGATACTGATATGCAGTATTTCCGGTTGGTTCAGTTGCCGCACCGGTGTGTCAAACCATACCGAATCAATAAAAATATTTTCCTGCGCAGAAGCTATGGTTGGAACAAAGCGCACCTGGACACTGGTGTCGTTAGGCAATTCGGAAATATTCGTAACAGAGGCCTGCAGATCACTGAGGATAAATGAAATTTTATTTTCAAATCCACTGTTGTTTAGCAGGTCAAGCTGTCGTGAAAGAACCTCAGAGGTTTTTTTTGTAGCCGGTGATGTATGTACTTCCTGGATCAGATCAACCATTTCTTCTTTGCTGACAAGCCGTTGATGCCGCCCCTCAAAATCATTGGTGAGCAATTGAAATTTATCGGTCGGCGGGTAAGAATTTACTATCTCAATGGCCTTGTTGCGTGCGATGTCGAGTAACCGCCCTCCTTGGTTTTCACCGTCCATACTGAACGAGTTGTCGAGGTAAATCGAAACTGCACGATCGCCGGGTCGCTTAGTTTGATTTCCCGAAGGGATATAGGGCTGGGCGAAAGCGAGAATGATCCCTGCCATTGCAAGAATGCGGGACAGCAGAATCAGCAGATGCTTGAGTTTTGATTTGTTCTGTGTTTCGAGTTTGATCTCTTTGAGAAATTCAACATTCGAAAAGAGCACTTTTTTAAAACGTCTGAAATTGAAAAGGTGGACAATAACGGGAATAGCCAGCGCACTAAGCGCATAGAGTATTTCAGGATGGACAAATTTCATAAGCGTCGCAAATTTAACCGTCGCAAAAGACTTTTGCGAAACGACTTGCTGAAATAATGTTATCAGTGGAAAATTAAAAGAGAGTTTCGTCAATCTAAACGGCCATCTGCCATTGTCAGTTTCCGGTCTGCCATGCGCGCCAGCTCTTCGTTGTGGGTTACGATGATGAATGTTTGTCTGAACTCATCTCTGAGCCGGAAAAAAAGTTCGTGCAGTTCACGTGCATTTTTTGAATCGAGATTTCCGGAAGGTTCGTCGGCAAGGATAACATCGGGATGGTTGATCAGTGCGCGTGCTACTGCCACCCGCTGCTGCTCGCCGCCGGATAGTTGCGACGGTTTGTGATCCTTCCTGTCTGACAGGCCGAGAAAAGAGAGCAATTCCAATCCTCTTTTTTCGGCGGATTCTCTCGGAGTTCTCGCAATGAAGGCCGGAATGCAGATGTTTTCCAAGGCAGTGAATTCCGGCAGCAGGTTGTGGAATTGAAAAATAAAACCGATGTGCCTGTTGCGGAATTTTGCCAGTGCCGTTGATGACCATCCGGCAATGTCCTGATGGTTGAAACAGAGTGTGCCATTATCTGGCCTGTCTAATGTTCCCAACAGATGAAGCAGTGTTGATTTGCCTGCGCCCGATGCCCCGACAATCGAAACGATCTCTCCCTTTTCTACAGAAATATTGACACCCTTGAGTACTTGCAGCCGCCTATAGCTCTTGGTAAGTTCTGTTCCCTGAATCATGATGCAAATAAAGGATATACATGGTAGAAAAAGAGTAGCCGGTTGAAGCGAGAATGGATTTTGGAAAAATTCCAAGCATTGTTCTACGACCCGAACCCACGGTGTTTCGTCATTCTCCTTGAAAATTTATCTCTGTTATTCACATTCTTTCGTGTGGTATCTTTTAACTTCGCCGCCAAAATTTTTTTCTTTTATGAATATTCACGAGTATCAGGGGAAATCCATTCTTGCTAACTATGGTGTCGCAGTACAGAGAGGTTATGTCGCCTCCACCGGAGATGAAGCAGCCGTATTGGCCAAAAAACTGAAAGAAGAAACAGGAACAGGCTGGTTTGTTATAAAAGCGCAGATTCATGCCGGAGGACGAGGCAAGGGAACCGTTACCGAGACCGGCTCTCGTGGAGTGGTGCTGGCAAAAGGACTTGAAGAGGTAGCGGAAAAGGCAGAGGGAATTCTCGGTGGTCACCTCGTAACCCTTCAGACCAAAGCCGGAGGAAAGCTCGTCAATAAAGTGTTTGTGGCCGAAGATGTATATGGACCTGGTGCGAGTGAACCCAAAGAGTTCTATATGTCCATCCTGCTCGACAGGGGTATTGGCCGCAATGTAATTGTCTATTCGCCCGATGGTGGAATGAACATTGAAGAGGTGGCTGAAAAAACTCCCGAAAGGATTTATAAAGAAACCATTGATCCGTTGACAGGAGTCACCGGCTTTCAATGCAGAAAGATTGCATTTGCATTGGGACTCTCAGGTGCCGCGTCGAAAGAAATGCAGGTCTTTGTTAAGCAGTTGTATGCTGCTTATATAGGGTGTGATGCTTCCCTTTTTGAAATCAATCCCGTGCTGAAAACATCGAATGACCGCATTATTGCAGTAGATGCGAAGGTGACATTAGATGGAAACGGATTACTGCGTCATCCCGATTACATCGAAATGCGCGATACTTCCGAAGAAGACCCGCTTGAAGTGGAGGCCACGGCTGCGGGGCTCAACTATGTGAAGTTAGACGGAAACGTGGGTTGTATGGTGAACGGTGCGGGGCTGGCAATGGCTACCATGGACATCATCAAGCTGTCTGGCGGTGAGCCGGCGAACTTCCTCGATGTGGGAGGAACGGCGGATGCCAAGCGTGTGGAAACTGCATTCCGCATGATTCTTCGCGATGGTGCCGTAAAAGCAATTCTGGTGAATATTTTTGGGGGCATCGTTCGCTGTGACCGTGTAGCACAGGGCATAGTAGATGCCTATAAGAACATCGGCGATATTCGTGTTCCGATCATTGTGCGCTTGCAGGGAACCAATGCAGCAGAAGCAAAAGAACTGATTGATCGTTCGGGACTTGCCGTGCATTCCGTTATTACGCTCCAGGAAGCAGCGGATAAGGTAAAAATGGTGCTTGCATAAATTGTTTACTGTTGAACTCTGCGATTGTAAAACAACCTTAATTATTTCACGATGACGAAACACATTCTTTCTGTTTCATTGTCTGTGGTATTGTTTTATGCAACGGTAGAATAGATATATTCCGGAACCGGGATATAATTTATTGTTAACTCCTTGCCTTCCATCGTTGTGTTAAGGAAAATTCATTTCTTTTTTTGATTATTGTTGTTTGGAATTGAAAAAAAGAGATATATTGCACATACGTTTTTCATCGAAGGATAGAACGGGTCAAAACCCGGCATCGTTGG
>JADLBA010000297.1 GCA_020848015.1 Crocinitomicaceae bacterium
GAGGTGGTGCCTATGCTGGTGGCGGTGGTGGTGGCGGTATTGGCGGCGGATATGGCGCTGCTTACGATCCCAATTTCGTCAACAGTTCTACCGGCGGCAATGGCCGTGCTAACTCCGGCGGTGGTGGTGGTGGTGGCTCCTACAACAAGAATTCAGGAGGATCTGGGGGATCGGGAGTGGTGGTAATTTATTGGTAAGGTTCTGTTTTTTAGATTAACGGGAGGCAGGAAAAAATGAGGGGCTGTCATAATATATAGCCCACTCTCGTATAACTGTTTTAATCCCTTTCGAGCATCGCTAATTTTTCCATACTGAGCACTTCAATACACGGAAAGCCGAACTCCTCTACCACTTTACCTATGATGGTATAACACCCCCTGCCACGAAAAGGAAAGTCGCTCAACTGTTGCGGAAAGTGGGTTGTATCAAAAAAATAGCCATCGCTGTCGAGGAAAGTTCCAAATGACATGAGCAATCCTTTCTTTGTCCGTGTGATCTTGTGGTGGACATAATAACCATTGATAGTAATCATACTGTCCTTATAGGCTATCAACTGCAATGCTTTCAGGCCGCTTGCAGGAGGATTTTTCAGCAGGGAAAAAGGGGAGCATAGCGGAAAGCCAAGTATTTCAATTTCGTCCATTGCATCGTCGTAAAAATGGTCGTGTAGTTTAGGCAGGTGAAAAGATCGCCCAGGAGTTTCGAACAATTCTTTTTCCGGTGAAGTCTTGCGCTGTGATCCCATCAGAGCTACAATTTCCCATAGCAATTCTTTTTTTGTTTTTCCTGAAAACCGGAATGCACCGATCCGCACGAGGATGCGCAGTTGTTCCACTGATAAACCAACCCGTTTTATAAAATCTTCAAGGCTTAAAAATAGTCCGTTGGCGAGGCGCTCAGCGATAATGTGCTCTCCTGTTTGCTGTTTTAATTCACCAATATGAATAAAACCGAGATAGATGTCATCGCCGGTGATAGCAGTGAGGTAACCGCTCTGATTCACACAGGGAGCGAGGATTGCAGCTCCTGACATCCGCGCTTCGTGGATGTAATTTTCGGTGCGATAAAAACCGCCAAAATTATTGATGACTCCAACCATGAATTCCCGCGGATAATGAGCTTTTAAATACAAGCTCTGGTAACTCTCCACTGCATAAGATGCCGAATGTCCTTTTGAAAAAGAATAGCCGGCGAAACTTTCGATTTGCCGCCATACCTCAGCGGTCACCTCATCGGCATACCCTTTGGTTTTACAGTTGGAAAAAAAAACTTCTTTTGCTTTTTGAAATTCTGATCTTGACCTGAATTTGCCCGACATTCCGCGGCGCATCACATCAGCCTGTGCCAGCGTGAGTCCTGCAAAATAATGTACAACCTTGAGCACATCCTCCTGATAGACCATGATACCATACGTTTCACTCATCAATTCTTCCATTTTTGGATGGATATATTTCCTTCGTTCCGGCTGTCTGAATCGCAGTATATATTCCCGCATCATGCCCGACTGTGCAACTCCCGGACGGATAATTGAACTGGCGGCTACCAGGCCAGGATATGTATCGGTCTCTAATTTTCTCAGCAGCATTCGCATAGAAGGAGATTCTACATAAAAGCACCCCATTGTTTTTCCTGTACGCAGGAGTGCTTTTATTTTTTCATCTTCTTTGAATGTGCTGATGGCATGGATATCAATATCCTGATTTTTATTCTGACGAATAATATCAATTGTGTCTTTGATATGTCCCAATCCGCGCTGACTAAGAATATCGAATTTGTACAAGCCGATATCTTCTGCTTCGATCATGCTGAAATGGGTTAGTGGATATCCTTTCGGCGGCAGGCTGGTGGCCGTATAGCAGTGAATGGGTTTTTCCGAAATAAGAATGCCCCCGGCATGAATGCTCAGATGGCTCGGAAAATCATGGATATACTCACTGTATTTTATCACGAGCTTGCTGATATGATCGGTTGATAATCGCGCACTTTTGTTATCAGATAATTCCTCGATTTCTCCCTCCTGCAGTCCGAATATTTTTCCGAGTTCTCTTATAATCGAATTGCTTTGAAATGTATTGTAAGTAGCAAGAAGAGCGGTATTTTCTTCTTTGTGCGTTTCGAAAATATACCGCGTGATGTCTTCGCGGTCTTTCCATGAAAAATCAATATCGAAATCAGGTGGATTGGTACGATAAGGATTGATAAAACGCTCGAAATAGAGATCTAACTCAATGGGATCTACGTCGGTGATATTTAAGCAATAGGCGGCGAGGCTGTTGGCTCCGCTGCCGCGCCCTACATAAAAATAATTCTTGTACCGCGCATACTTCACAATATCCCAGTTGATAAGAAAATAAGAGATGAAATTCATTTTGAAGATTGCTTCGATCTCGTATTCCAGCCGCCGGTAAACAGAAGGAGCCGGATTGCAATAACGCCGGGCAAGCCCTTCGAGGCACTTCGACCGCATCAGTTCCTGGTCGCCGGCAACACTGCCTGTAAAGGAAATTTTGTTTTTATTGGTGCCAAATTCAAAGGAAATACTACAACCGGAAAGAATGTGCTCTGCGTTTTTGATAAGCAGGGGAAAGCGGCTATATGTTTTTTTTATTACTTCCGGCGGATGCATAATATCTGTCTCATCCGCCTGTTCACCAGCATTGAGCTTGCTAAGCAGTGTATTATTATCAATCGCTCTCAGCAGCCGGTGTGCATTAAAATCTTTTTTAATGCGAAATGTGACGGGGCAAAAAGCGACGAGTTTGTGCAAGTAATTTTTATAGTCTGAAAATACCAGTTTATTCAACTCTTTCGGGCAGATACCGATGTATTCATACTCGCGAAGCAGGGGAGGAGAGATACTGCCGAAAGGATAGAGTACATAGCAGTGCTGAAATTCAGGAGCCGTATCAGACAATGCTCTCTTTCCGCACAGTACGTCCGATAAATGCCGGTTGAGTTCAAAAAATCCTTCATTGCCGGTTGCAATTCCGACATAATGTTGCCGCGCTCCCTGTCTGAAATCAATACCAACTACTGGGGTTACGTTATATTTCGGCGCTTCTCTTATAAATTCAAGGCACCCTGAAGTGGAGTTGATATCGGTGAGCACCACGGAAGTAAATCCAAAACGTTCGGCATCTTCAAGCAACTGAACAGGAGATAATGTTCCGTATCGAAAACTGAAATAACTATGGCAGTTAAGGTACATGAGAAGTTCAGGGGTACGGCAGATATAGTTTTATGAATTTTTCCCATTGAATGGGTTAAATGTCCTCTTTCGCAATCCTGCCGCTACTGCCCGCTGCACCTTGTCTTCACCGAATTTTTTTCTCATTCGATCCATTGCCTGGTACAACTTGATCATCTCTTCCGAATCTTCAAAAAGATTGATCTGGTATCCTCCCTGAACGAGATGGCTGAACCGCACACCTACCAGGCGGATCAGCATCCTGCGCTGGTAGAGTTTTTCAAAAAGTGCCACACTTTTTTTGATCAGTGTATGATCACAGGAAGTATATGCAATGCGCTCTTGTTGTGTATGTGTGTCAAAATTGGAATAGCGGATTTTCACAGTGATACAGGAGGTCAGTTTTTCCTCTTTTCGCATCTGAAAGCAGAGTTTTTCAGTCATTGCGATCAACACAGACCGAAGCTGCACAATGTCTGTTGTATCACTCTCAAACGTCTCTTCTGTTGAAATGGATTTCCGTTCGGAGTAGGGGATCACCGGGGAAGTGTCTATACCATTCGCCTTTTTCCATATCAACACTCCGTTTTGGCCGAGCAGATTCTCGATTAACTCTACGGGCATTTCCTGCAGAGTTTTTACTTTTTCGACCCCCATAGTTCTCAGCAAATGAGATGTCTTCTCGCCAATCATCGGTATTTTGTTCACGTGTAAAGCACCGAGAAAGGTTTTTTCAGTTCCTCGTTTCACTTCTTTTTTGCCATTCGGTTTAGCCTCACCAGTAGCAACCTTAGAAACCGTTTTGTTTTTTGACATTCCAAACGAGATCGGCAATCCTGTTTCATTTTGAATTTTATCCCGCAATTCGGTTGCCCATTGGTAACAGCCGAAAAAGCGATCCATCCCGGTGAGATCGAGATAAAATTCATCAATAGATGTTTTTTCATACACCGGTGTGTTTTCATTGATGATCTCAGTAATAATATTGGAGTAGTAGCTGTATTGCTCATAATCTCCTCTTACTATGACAGCCTCGGGGCAAAGTCTTTTAGCTAGTTTCATCGGCATGGCTGAATGAACACCGAATTTCCGTGCTTCATAACTGCACGAAGCCACCACACCCCGATCACTGCTACTCCCCACGAGAACAGGTCTGTTGTTTAGTACACTGTTTTGCAATCTCGATACAGACACAAAAAATGTGTCGAGATCCATGTGTACAATTGTTCTGTCGTCCAAACCGTGCATCGTCAGTGATTGGCATTTTTTATTATTTCCAACCCATAATAACCGCCACACAAATATATTTAAAAACAATAAAAAGCTAAATTATTTAGCAAAATAGACAATGAAATTATAAACTATTCACAGACTGGTAAATAGTGCCATTAGTAGCTTGTCAGAAAATCATTTCTGATTAATCGGCTCTTTCTTTAAAGACATATACATCCTCGTTGTCGCGCTTCATGTAATAAGTTTCGCGGGCAAATTTTTCCAGTGAAGACATATTGGAAGAAAGCTCGGTAAGCGATTGACGAGCCTCTATATTTTTTTTCTCCAGTTCCCTGACTTCATTGTTGAGCGAATGAAGCTCCATACGCGTACGGACGATGAAAAAAAGATCAATATCATTGAAGAAACAAACCCACATCAGAAAGATCGCAGAGGCTGCGATATACTTATTCCGGAAAAAGTGGGTCAGTTTCTTTTTCATGGATCAAAGAAAAAGAGAAAGCAGAGTAGGGCGGACGAGTATATTTTCCGTTTTGAACAGGTGCCTGTCTATACCCTTCTCGTATGGATCATTGTAGATTTGTTACTTGTTTTACCGCATCATGCAGCATTTTGACGAACAAACCATCAGGGATTTGGAATTTGACGTTCTGCGCGCCCGGCTGCACGATGCATGTGTGCAACCTTCTGCGCGCCTAAGAATGATTAGTCTGGCACCGCTGAAAGATTTCAATGCATTAAAAAGCGAATTAGACCGCACAGCCGAGTTCACCCGTATGCGAAGTGAAGGGATCGTTTTTCCGGCCATTGATTTTGAAGAACTCAACAGCGAGATTCACCTGTTAAAGGTCAGGGACAGTGTATTGGGAGAGGACAGCTTTTCGAGAATATTCAAAGCCAGTACTCTGGTAAACGAAATCATCGCCGCTTTCTATGGAATGGAAGAGGCGCTTCCGGCTCTGTACATTCTGCTCTGTGAAGTCTATCCGACCCACGAGATCAATTCGTCAATCAGCAATGTATTTGACTCTAAATGGAAAGTAAAGGACGATGCTTCGCCTGAACTTCAGCAGATTCGTTTTGATATGTCGAATGTGAGAAAGCAGATCGCACGGAATTTTTCAAAAGTAATGCGCGACTTCAAAGGAAAAGGTTTTCTTGGCGACACGGGTGAAGCTTTCATTAATGAGCGGAAAGTACTTGCGGTGTATAGCGCACATAAACGAAAAGTGCCGGGTATTGCCGTTGGAAGCAGTAAAACCGGGGTGCTGACTGACATAGAGCCGGAGATCAATATTCCACTGAATTTTGAACTGGAAGCGTTGTTTGATGATGAGCGACGGGAGATAAGGAAAATTCTTCAGCGCCTTACTGCATTGGTGCGCCATCATCTTCCATTGATCATAGCTTACCATGAATTACTGATTGAACTTGATTTTATTCAGGCTAAGTCGCGGCTTGCTTTGGAGCTTGATGCGACCGTTCCCGAATTGTCAGACGAACCGCTGATTGATCTAAAAAAAGCCTATCATCCTATACTGTTGCTGAATAACCGGAAACTTGGAAAACGGACATTTCCGCAAACACTGCTGATGGATAAATTTTCGAGAATGCTCGTGATCAGCGGGCCCAATGCCGGAGGGAAGAGCATTACTATGAAGACCATCGGTCTGCTGCAGGTGATGTTGCAAAGCGGGTTGCTGATACCCGTCGCTCGCGGAAGCAGGATGAGTTTCTTCCAGTCAGTACTTACTGATATCGGCGATAACCAGAGCATCGAAAACCAGTTGTCAACCTACTCTTACCGTTTGCGGAGGATGAAACACTTTCTCGATGTTGCCAACCGCAGGAGCCTCCTGCTTCTCGATGAATTCGGTACAGGATCAGATCCTGATCTTGGCGGAGCATTGGCAGAAGTTTTTTTTGAAGAGTTGTATAACCGAAAATCATTTGGTGTTATAACAACACATTACGGCAATATCAAGCTGAAAGCAGCACAGTTAAAAAATGCGATGAACGGATGTATGCTCTTCAATCTGAAAACACTGGAACCTTCTTACCAATTGAGTCTTGGACAGCCCGGATCATCGTTTACCTTTGAGGTGGCTCAGATCAATGGCATCCCCACCAAACTGATCGTTGAGGCCAAATCAAAGTTGAACAGCCAGAAGGTTCAAATGGATGAAATGCTGTCATCGCTGCAGGAAGAGCGGTCTCACCTCGAAATGCTGTCGCGATCGGCCAAAGAAGCGGCAGAACTGGCCAGCAATACTATCGTTGATTTTGAAAAGAAGAAAGAGCGCTACGAAGACAAACTCGAAAAGCAGGCTCAGACCATTGAGCGCAACAATAAATTCCTTCACCATGGAAAGCGTATGGCAGCGTTTATTGATGCATATAAGCCAAAGGCGAAAAACAAGGAGTTACTTGAGGAAATAAAAAAGTATATCGTTCTTGAAAAGTCAAAAATAGATGATGAACGACGGAAAAGAAATATTGAAAAAAATATCCGTTCCGGAAAAGAAGAAAAAAATACAAGAGACCAGCAGATAGAAAAAATAAAGACTGGTTCCTTGGTTAAGCTTGAGAACACAAAGCAAACCGGAAAAGTGCTTGAAATCAATAACGGGGAAGCGGTTGTGGCTTTTGGGGTGTTTAAGACAAAGGTGGAGGTGGAGAGGTTGATTTTTATTCAGTAGAATAGGGTGCTTCACGAAGGGTTGTTATAACAGACAAGTGGGTTGCGTCTGTAAAAAAGTGTAATTTTCCTCCTAAAAAGGCAACCAAGTGGCAAAAATGATGTTTAAGTAGTAACACTGGGTTTTTTTCCATTAGCGGAATGTATTCCCGGACTTATTGAATTTGAATAAAGTGAATTTTGATTTTACACCTCAGCCCAATGCACAGCCCAAAAGAGGGCAGGTGCTGCTATCAGAACCCTTTCTGAATGATCCGTATTTCAGGAGGACTGTTATCTTCCTTTGCGAGCACAATACCGATGGCTCTTTCGGCTTTGTACTGAACAACTACATAGATGTGGATCTTGACCAGATTATGGAGAATATGCCGGATTACAAGGGCAAGATCAGTATTGGTGGTCCCGTTCGCAACAGCAATCTCTATTATATTCATACTCTTGGCGAAAAGATCGAGGAGAGTGTTGAGATCATACCAGGGGTTTTCATGGGGGGAAATTTTGAAAGCCTCCGCAAGTTGCTGATGGACGGAAAGGCTGACAAAAGCCAGGTGAGGTTTTTTGTCGGATACAGTGGATGGTCACCGTCTCAGCTTGAAAACGAAATCAAAACCAATTCGTGGTTCGTTACATCTGTTTCAAAAGACCTTGTGATGAATACCGATATCGCCGATCTGTGGAAAGTCATTCTGAGAGGTATGGGCAAAAAAGGCGAAATGATCGCTAATATGCCCGAAGATCCTACACTCAATTAATAGCGTTTCGCGACATCGCAGTCAGAGCCGAATTCATCAGTTGCCGAGAAAAGGATACCTGTAATCTTTCGCAGGCACAAATGTTTCTTTGATCGTTCTGGCAGAGACCCACCGCACTAGGTTGAGGTAGCTTCCCGCCTTGTCGTTGGTGCCGCTGGCGCGTGCCCCGCCAAAAGGCTGTTGCCCTACTACTGCTCCTGTAGGCTTATCATTGATATATAGATTGCCTGCAGCATTTTCGAGCGCCCTCGAAGCCTCATCAATCGCGTAGCGGTCGCGGGCAAAAATGGCTCCTGTCAGAGCGTATTCCCCTGTCTCATCGAGTAGCTTCAGCGTGGCCTCCCATTGGGCATCTTCGTAAACATAAATTGTCATCACCGGGCCAAAAATCTCTTCACACATGGTTCTGAACATTGGGTTCGAAGTAACAACTACCGTGGGTTCAATAAAATAGCCTGTACTTCCGTCGTAGTTGCCGCCGACAATGATCTCTGCATCGCTCCTGGTTTTGATATAATCAATATAATCCCTGATCTTTTCAAAGGATTTTTTATCTATCACCGCATTGATAAAATTGGCGGCATCGCGGGGTGTTCCCATTTTAAACGATTGCACATCTGATACAATGCGCGATTTTACTTGTAGCCATATACTTTTTGGGATATAGCCACGGCTGGCGGCAGAACATTTTTGCCCCTGAAATTCAAATGCCCCGCGGGAGATGGCAGTAGCTACTTCAACCGGATCGGCACTTGGGTGGGCAAGCACAAAATCCTTTCCTCCCGTTTCACCTACAATGCGCGGATATGATTTGTACAAGTCAAGATGATTGCTGATCTCTTTCCAGAGCGATTTGAAAACCGCAGTGCGTCCGGTAAAGTGAATGCCTGCAAATCGGGAATCTTTAAAGATCACATCGCCGGCATCTTGGCCCGAAACGGGAATCATATTGATCACACCATCGGGCAGTCCGGCTGCCTTGAAAAGCTGCATGATTACATTGGCGCTGTATGCTTGACTTTCAGCGGGTTTCCACACCACTACATTTCCCATCAATGCGGGTGCTGCCGGCAGATTAGCAGCTATGCTGGTGAAGTTGAACGGAGTGAGTGCAAAAACAAACCCTTCGAGGGGTCGGTATTCCAACCTATTCCACACACCTGGGAGCGAGCCAGGCTGATCTTTGTATATCTGCTGCATATAGGCTACGTTGAAACGGAAGAAATCAATCATTTCACAAGCTGCATCTATTTCAGCCTGGAAAGCATTTTTGCTTTGGCAGAGC
>JADLBA010000298.1 GCA_020848015.1 Crocinitomicaceae bacterium
AGGTGTGGAATCATTAATCGGACATCCTGCATCTATGACGCATGCTTCTATTCCTCCCGATGAGCGGAGAAGGACAGGAGTGACGGATTCACTGTTGCGCCTGAGTGTGGGCGTTGAAGACGAAGATGATCTGCTCGAAGATCTGCGACAGGCTCTAGACTGTTATGATAATGACAGTGCAGAATTCTGAAACTGTTTAAACAATGAGGCAACAAAAAATTGCTATCGTTGGAGCCGGTCTTGTGGGTAGCCTATGGGCAGTGTACCTGGCAAAACGGGGTCATCTAGTTCAGATTTTTGATCGCCGCCCGGACATCAGGAAAATGAAAGTTGTTCAGGGAAAGAGTATCAATCTCGCCCTGAGCGATCGTGGTTGGAAAGGACTTGCCGGTGCCGGTGTTTCTGAGGAAATTAAAAAAATGGCCATCCCTATGAGTGGTCGTCTGATGCATTCCGTAAAGGGAGAACTTTCATATCAACCTTATGGGAAAATGGGCCAGGCTATTTTCAGCGTATCAAGAGGATTGCTGAATCAAAAACTGATTGAAATTGCCGCCAGCAACGAGAAAGTAGAACTGTTCTTCTCACATCGCTGTGAAGATATTAACCTTGATTCCAATGAAATCCGTTTTGTCCGTGAAGAAGATAGAGTAAATGTACATTTTACTTTTGACCGGATATTTGGCACTGATGGGGCTTTCAGCGCCGTCCGATCAAGGCTGATCAAGATTGATCGCTTCAATTACTCGCAGGAATATCTCAGCCATGGATACAAAGAACTCGAAATACCGGCCAATAGTGATGGTAGTCATCGTATGCGCAATGACTGTCTTCATATTTGGCCCCGTGGAGAATTCATGATGATTGCTCTGCCTAATCTCGATGGTAGTTTTACATGTACCCTTTTCATTGCTTTCGAGGGAGAAGTATCATTTGAACATCTTCAGGATGAAGCCAAAGTGAAAAAATTCTTCCATGAAAATTTTCCGGATGCATACGAATTGATGCCAGAACTGACAGGAGATTTTTTTGCTAATCCAAATGCCAGCCTCGTAATGACAAAGTGTTATCCCTGGCATTACAAAGACCAGATAGCATTGCTCGGTGATGCCGCCCATGCTATTGTCCCCTTTTATGGGCAAGGCATGAATTGCGGTTTTGAAGACTGTACCATCTTTGATGATCTGCTCAATCAGAACGATGAAGATTGGAGCGCTGCATTCAGTGACTTTTCGCATTTACGCAAACCCTCCGGCGATGCCATTCTTGAACTCGCTCTGAGAAACTATATCGAAATGCGTGATAAAACCAGCGACCAGCATTTCCTTCTTCAGAAAAAGATTGAAGGATACTTTTCGTCAAAACATCCTGATAGATGGACTCCTCTTTATTCTCAAGTAACTTTCAGTGACATTCCTTATGAACAGGCGTTAAAAGAGGGAGACCGGCAGGAAAAGATCATGGCAAAAATAATGGCCATCCCCGGTATCGAACACTCATGGAATAGCGATGAAATCGAACAATTAATACTCAGTGAACTCAACAAAAATGTATAATTTGCGTTGAACCGTACAGATAAAGAAAAACGGATGTCTTGTCATGTAAAATTGGCTCTAAAGAATTATTCAATGCTGCCGCGCCTATTTTTTTTCATAACAGTGTTGACAGCACAAGTTGTGAATGCCCAGAATCCATGGTTTGTTGGAATAGGAGCAACCCGGACATTAAGGGGGCAACAGATCGGAGATGATCCCTTTTTCCTTAGTGACTACTCTGCTGATACAGTTGTCGGAAATTCTATCTCCGGTAAGGGACGCTTTGGCTTTTACGCGGAGCTTGGAAAGGATTACCCGTCAAAAAGACCTGCTTTTTTATCCGGATGGGAATGGGGCATTCACTTTAAATCAATCAGGGTAAGGGAAACATTCAATGCATACATTCTTCATAATGATGCGCAAGTTCCCTTCAGTTACACAGGTATATTTTCTCGTTACTATCCGGGAATCTTTCTGAATTTTTACAAAGAGCTTCCGCTTGTAAATGACGTAGTATTGATGCGCCATAATATCGGAATAAATGCTGATTATTGTGTGATGTCTGGTAGTAATACCGGTAAATTTTTTGCTCAGAAAATGCCGTTTCCCGGTCAGCGCCTTGCAGGCCAATTGCATTACAGACTGAGTTTTCCTCTGCTTTTTATCGGCTCCCACCGCATTACTCCTTCAATTGAAACACCGGTACTAAATATTGTCCCGTGGAATAATGGACGCAGCACTTTGGAGTTTTTCAATTTCCGTTTTCGTCCACTGATTATAAGTGTTAGGTATGATCTCGGAAAGCGCGGTAGAAAAGATCGTGAATGTACCGGCATTCCTGAAAAACGGCAAAAACCCGAACTCTGGGCACCAGAGATGAGAAAATTCAAGAGGAAATAAAAACTATTCTGCCTTGTCCATACAGAGTTCTACAAGAACTCCGTTGGATGATTTCGGGTGCAGAAAAGCAACGAGTTTTCCATCTGCTCCTTCTTTGGGCTGTGAATGAACCATCTGGTAGCCCAGCCCTTTCAGCCGCGCTATTTCCTTACTGATATCCGCAACCTCGAACGCGATATGATGGATTCCTTCGCGGTTCTTTTCAAGAAACTTCGCTATGGCACTGTCGTTACTTAGCGCCTGTAATAATTCGATTTTACTTTCCCCCACCTGGAAAAAGGACGTAATGACTTGCTCACTTTCCACTACCTCGCTTTTGTAGGGAGCAACCCCTAATATGTCAGTAAAAATCCTGTTCGAGGCGGCAATATCTTTCACTGCAATGCCGACGTGCTCAATTTTCCGCAACATAATTTTTTGTGATCACCTTTTTTCTATCTGCAGACCTGCTTTATTGTCAAAATTGACATAGTATTTTCCCTTGAAAAA
>JADLBA010000299.1 GCA_020848015.1 Crocinitomicaceae bacterium
ATTTTTCCTTTGCTTGCAATTAATAGTCTGTTGTTATCTGAGTCGTAACAAAGTCCTTCGTTATTATTAGCTGGAATACCTGTCGAAAAGGAATCGAGCTGGAAATTCGAGGATTGATAATTTGAAATTTCGAATAAGGTTCCATCGCTCCTTAAGATATACATTGAACTGTCAACTCGTGTTATCCCTTCGTAATCTCCATCAATATTGAAGCTATCCTGTTTTTGTATATTATTTTTTCCAATGTCATAAATGAAAAGTATTCCGTTCTCGTCTTGGATGCAAGCAAAGGTTGTGCTGTCGATGTCAGTCAGGCCTGAAATTTCTCTTAAGGTGTCAGGAAGAACGAAGGTAAAATCAGGCTTACTCAAATTATAGCCTGTGATTTTTTCATTGTTTTTATAAGTCGCTGCGCAACCAAGTAATGTCAATACGAAGAGTCCGATAATCTTTGAAGTCATATTTTTCATAATTCCTGTCTGTCTTTTAAAATTACCACTAATCGAGTCACGCAAGGGAATTTCACCCCTGCGTTCTCACGGAACTGTACGTGAAGGTCTCCCTTCATACAGCTCTTCATGTTTATTGATCACAAGATAAATAATCTTAGGGATGTACCAATGACCAGTGAGCAAAAAGTTGTGGGTTGGATTTGTACATGTTTTTAAGCCATCTGATAGAAGCGTATTTGTATAATCCTTTTTCCCACTTTACCCATTTGAGTAATCTTGCGTTGAGTTGATTCCAGACTATGCGCATTGGCTTGTCAGTGAATAGGTGGTAGTAGTTGATCATACCTCGTATCACCGGATTAAGTTCTTTTGCCAATTCTCTGATGTCAACTCTACGCTTGTGTATTTCCATCTCTTTAAATTTTCTGAGTATCATTGAGCGTGATTTGGTGCTCGCAAATGCTCCCGGTACCTCCCTCAATTTCCCCTGCATCACAACTTGGTGCGGACGTATTGTGTATCCCAAAAAATCATAACTCTTTGGATATTTCTTTTCTGATTTTCCCCTAAGGTTTACAATCTTGGTTTTCTTTTCATGCAAGGTTAGTTTGCACGCTTGCATCCGTTTTGTAATTGATCTCAAAACATAGTTAGCCTGCTTTTCTGTTTTGCAATGTACCACCATGTCGTCTG
Organism: Crocinitomicaceae bacterium; assembly: GCA_020848015.1. Classification (GTDB taxonomy): domain Bacteria; phylum Bacteroidota; class Bacteroidia; order Flavobacteriales_D; family Sanyastnellaceae; genus JADLBA01. The sequence continues at coordinate 1,146 of JADLBA010000299.1, forward strand.
CGTATCGCTCAAATGGTTTCTCAGGGTGGTATCTTTGCATCCATTTGTCAAACACGATATCTAAAAATATGTTTGCCAATAACGGACTGATTACACCTCCCTGCGGTGTCCCCATTTCTGTCTGATGTAGTTTTCCGTCTTGATGAACTATGCCCGCTTTTAACCATCTCTCAACGTAAATCAGTATCCACTTTTCTTTACAATAGTGTTGTACTGATTTGATCATTAATTCATGGTCAATACTGTCAAAGAATCCTTTGATGTCTATCTCAATGGCAAAGTCATGATTGAAACAGTTTTTGTGACTGCTCTTTATAGCTTCATGACAACTGCGACCAGGACGATATCCAAATGAACTCTCATGAAAATATGGCTCTGTTACTTTTTCAAGTTGTGTCTTTACTACCTCTTGTGCTATGCGATCAAGTATTGTGGGAATGCCCAGTTGCCGTTTCCCTCCTCCGCTTTTTGGAATGTTCACTTGTCTGACCGGGGGTGGAAAATAACTGCCTGATGTGAGTCGGTTCCATAGCTTGTAGAGTTGTTTGTTCTGATCTTTTTCCAAGTCCTTCCAACTCATTCCATCAATGCCATAACCTGCTCCATTGGCTTTTACTTTCTTGTACGCCTGCCAAACCATTACTCTGGTTACTGGTTGTGATTTTATTTCATAATAATCAATCATTCCATTGCTGGTTGTAAATAAATTATGAATACTAAACATGCTAAGCCCTTCGCTCTTTTGCTTTTCAGCAACCTCTTAACTACTACGACTTAGTCTGCCCCCATTATTTCATCTCCTCCCTGAAGATGCTTGCTCCTTTTACTTTTCAATTTTGCAAGGCAATAATGAGTTCTCTTGTTCCATAAAACAGCCCGTAATAAAGTCCTGCCACCTTAACCCCGGATGCCGCGCAGACAGTTTTCAACTTGTTGTTTTGTCGGGTTCAGGGTACCTCTGCACTCTTCATAGACGCAACCGTAGCCGCCTATTTTTGACATCGTAATTTTGCTTTACGAGGCTTCATCGAATGGTTCAATTTTCATTCAGCTCTTTATTACTCATCTGCAGAATTCTTTCACTCCGCTTTTCCTTATCGCTCATCACATCAGCTTTTCAACTTTTGCAACATAAGGTGATTTGAAAACAACTCCTGATAGTCGTCTCCGGAAGGTCTGTCATTATTTCTGATTCACCTACAGTCAGCCATTCTGTTCGCTCGAACTCCGCACTTGTAAACTAAATCTTTTCTTTTAATGTCTTCCATCTGTTATACAGCATTCATCCGCCGACTGCGGATGGGTCAAGACACACACGTTTTGCGGCTACCCGAAGGTGGCGATTTCGGAGACTAAAACTGTCTGCTACCGATGAACTTTATACGAAGTACAAATCTTCATATAACCAATGAACCGCCACTTTTGGGTAGGTGCTGTTGTGCGTTCGTGCTTTTATTTTTAGTTTCCATTCAACTTGTATACGAGTAATGTTGGACTTTTTCCAGCAGCCTCATTGGTAATTATCATTGTCCCGTCTGCGAGAAATGTTATACCCTCAGCTTTTGCAAACAATTCAGCCGAGAGTTTCTCCATGTGTTTTATGGTTCCATTTATGTCCATTACAACAAGTAATTTGTCTGCTGCGGAAATTACATAAATGTCTTTAGTAATTGGATTAATAGATAGACTTGCTGGCCTAAAATTGAAGGGCCTGAGTTTTCCGCTCTTCGTTGTATCATTGTGTTCTATGTTGTACCTCTCAGCAATAGCACCCATATAAAGCGTATTAATACTGTAAACTGGCATTGGATTGAGTTTTCTTGTTTCCAAATCAAATTCATAGATGAATCGTTCTGATTTTTGTTCA
>JADLBA010000300.1 GCA_020848015.1 Crocinitomicaceae bacterium
GCTTTGGAGTCTAATTTTGAAGATGCAGTTCTTGCCAGCCAAAATGCAGCGGCTAATCCAACCGCCACCACCGCCTCTAACGGGACAGCCGGTAAACTGATCTCCGGCACTCGCTATGTCTTAGTGGATCAGCACGGGTTCGAATACAAAGAATTTGCTGAGAAGGGTATCATGGGAGGTGTCTATTATTACCAGGCCACCACTATTCTGAATAACATTTCCTCTTTCGATAACACGGTGGTATCAAACGGTACTACCGCTCAGGAAAGAGCCTGGGATGAAGCTTTTGGCTATTTCGGTGTCCCTGTTGATTTTCCAACCAATACCACCGGCTTGAAAAACTGGGGAAACTATTGCAACGCAGTGAGCAATTCAATAGGCGGAACTCCCTCAGTTAACACGACCATAATGAATGCCTGGCTCGCCGGTCGTGCGGCTATCAGCAATAATGATGACGCAGGAAGGGATGCTGCGCGCAATACCGTAGTTGCTACTTGGGAAAAGGTTTGTGCTGCCCGCTTTATCACTTATGTGAAAGGTGCAAAAACCAATATTAGTGCAATCGCAACATTCTCACACAACGTGTCTGAGGCTGTTGGATTTATTCGCGCATTCAACTATAACTCTGCAAAAACAATTTCAGATACAGATATCGCCCTTCTGATGAGCTATTTCGAGACCGGAGGAATTGTGAATGTATATACCATCACCACCGACAACCTTGATAACGCTGTCAACAAAATGGCTCTTCTGTTCGGATTAGACGCAAGCCTACTCTGATTTTGCCGGCAAACGAATCACTTTTTCCAAATCAGAATTGAGTAGAGGAGAGTGATAGTACTTTTACTATTTGAATACGGTCGTTTCACTGCGACCGTATTTAATTTTTTAAAAAATGAGATCTATTATATTTATTCTCATCGCAGGCATCCTCTTTTCAGGCTGTAAAAAGAAAGGGGGGCAAAGCGCGGTGGATTCTTTTGACAAGGCCGCATTGTTAGCTAACACCGGAGAAAATATTATTCTTCCCGCTTACGAACGCTTCAGAAATTCGGTGGATACCCTCTCCCAGTTACAGCAAAATTTTATTTCTGCCCCGACAGAAATTTCTTTATTGGAGTTGCGTACCGGTTTTATCAATTCTTACAAGGCATATCAATGGATATCAACCTTCGAATTTGGCCCGGCAGACACGGAAGTGGCAAGGGCACATTTCAATACTTTTCCCTGCGACACTTCCGAGATTAACACAAAAATTGCCGCCGGTAATTTCAATTTTTCCACTATTGCAGATCTCGATACTCAGGGGTTTCCTGCACTTGACTTTCTCCTGTATGGAAAAAATGGAAATATATCTGAAATCATTGGGAAATTTACCATTGATGCCAACGCCGGAAACCGAAAACTATACCTCAACGCTGTGGTTGAAGATGTGTGGCAGCGCGCCTCAGCTATTTACAATGCATGGAATCCCTCAGGAGGAAATTATCTCCAGACTTTTCGCTCCAGTACGGGAAATGATGTCGGCAGCTCTCTCGGACTACTTGTAAATCAACTGAATTTCGATTTTGAAATACTGAAGAACGCCCGCATTGGTATCCCTCTTGGAAAAAAATCCATGGGGGTTCCTTTACCCGATAAGTGCGAAGCTCTTTATAGCAAACAATCACTTTTACTCGCCCAGGAACACTTGAAAAGCGTTGAAAATATTTTCCTCGGCCGCGACAAAAATGGCAACAACGGGATCGGATTCGATGATTACCTCGAAAATATTGACGCCCAATACAGCAGCGGCTCATTGAGTACAGCTATAAAATACCGGTTTGAAACAGCAAAGACCAAACTCGCAGCTATTACCGGAACACTCGACGATGCCGTAATCAACAACCCCGGCCCTGTGGATCAGGCTTACGCCGAATTACAACAACTAGTCGTATTGCTGAAAGTTGATATGCCCTCCGCGATGGGTGTTCTGATTACCTACCAGGACAATGACGGAGATTGAAAATTAAACTACCCGGAAAATGGGCGCACTGGTACATCCGATCCGAAACTATCTTTCAACAAAAATCAGTATTGCTCCACTGATTGTTTTCAGAATATTATTTGGAGGGGTTATGCTCGCCGGTATTATCCGTTTCGCGGCCAAAGGATGGATCAATGAACTCTACATCAAACCAAAATTTTTCTTCCACTACTATGGCTTTGAATGGGTGAAGCCTCTCGGAGAGCCGGGAATGTATTTTCTCTTTGGAATCGTTGGCCTAGCTGCCCTGTTTATCATGACAGGCTTCTTATACCAGCTCTCATCCATTGTTTTTTTTCTCGGGTTTACCTATATCGAACTGATAGATAAATCCAATTATCTCAATCACTATTACTTTATCAGCGTTGTTTCTTTTCTCATGGTTTTTCTTCCCGCCGGAAAATTCTTCTCCATTGATACATGGATATGGCCAAGAAAACGAGTAACGGAAATTCCCCGCTGGATAATCAGTTCATTACAACTCCAGTTAGCTTTCGTGTATTTTTTCGCGGGCCTCGCAAAACTGAATTACGATTGGCTAATGGAAGCCCAACCATTGAGAATATGGCTCTATCCTCATACCAATTTGCCCTTCATCGGTTCACTGATGGATGAGCTATGGGTTGCCTATTTTTTCAGTTGGGCTGGTGCCATATATGATCTCAGCATTCCTTTTCTTTTGTCATTCAAAAAAACACGTCTTTTCGCATACTCAGCAGTGATCTTGTTTCATGTTCTCACAAGCATCCTTTTTCCAATAGGAATGTTCCCCTTTGTAATGATTTTGGCCACCCTGATTTTCTTTTCTGAAGATTTTCATCTGGCGGTTATCAGGTGCTTGAGAAAATTATTTTTTATCAAAAATCCGGTGGAGCCATCTCATGATGTTAACCCTGTTACCCTATCTCCTCGTCGCGTTTACAGGGTAGTAGTGGCCGTATTTGCCCTTCATTTTTTAATCCAGTTCCTATTGCCTTTTCGCTTTCTTCTCTATCCCGGAAAACTTTTCTGGACAGAAGAGGGCTATCGTTTTTCTTGGCGTGTTATGCTGATGGAAAAGGCAGGTAAAGCTTTTTTTTATATCCACGATAAAGATACCGGGAGAAAAAGCGAAGTAATGAATGATGAGTACCTTACTATGAACCAGGAAAAAATGATGTCCACACAGCCGGATATGATATTACAGTATGCTCACTTTTTGAAAGAAAATTCTCTTGCAGCGGGCATACAAAATGCAGAAGTAACCGTCGAAAGTTATGTAACGCTCAATGGAAGAGGTAGCAGACTGTTTATTGACAGTACAGCAGACCTTGCATCAATGAAAGAAGGTTTTTCGCATAAGTACTGGGTGTTGCCTTTCGGCGATAATTGAAATGAGACGGATTTTTATACACACACTGTTTTTATTTTATACAGCACTGCTCCCCGCTTTGTTGCGGGGGCAAGACTCATCGGTGTTTAAGATTGATACAACATCTGTCCAAACACTGGAAGAAGTCACTATTGAATCAAAAAAAAATAACTCGTTTGGCATTACCCATTTAAGACAAGTAGAAGGAACAGCGATCTATGCCGGAAAAAAAAGTGAAGTCGTATTGCTCAGTGATACAAAGGGAAACCTTGCCGCAAACAATGCCCGTGAGGTCTATGGTAAAGTGGCCGGCCTGAATATCTGGGAAAGTGATGGTGCAGGTATTCAATTAGGAATTGGCGGAAGAGGACTAAATCCGAACCGCGTTTCCAATTTTAATACACGACAAAACGGATACGATATCAGCGCAGATGCACTCGGATATCCTGAGAGTTATTATACTCCTCCTGCCGAAGCCCTCGAAAGAATAGAGGTTGTACGTGGGGCGGCATCCCTCCAGTACGGAACACAGTTCGGTGGGTTTATAAATTTCAAGTTTAAACAGCCTCCAAAAAATAAACTGGTTTTGGCGGAAGTAAGGCAAACCATCGGATCATTTGGATTCACCAACACTTTTGTCAGCCTGTCGGGAACCAAAGGGAAATGGAGATATTACAGCTTCTATCAATATAAAACCGGCAATGGATGGCGCCCCAATTCGGGCTTTGGTGTACATACTGCACATACCTCCGTCGGATATGAGTTAACAGAAAAAACGGATATCACCATTGAATACACATTCATGAATTATCTGGCTCAACAACCAGGCGGCCTCACAGATAACCAGTTTCTTTCTGACGCACGCAAATCTTTCAGGTCGAGAAACTGGTTCAGCGTAAACTGGAATCTTTTTGCCCTCAATATGGACCATACCATCAGTGAAACATCACGCATCAATCTGAAAGTATTTGGTCTTCGCGCTCAGCGCGATGCTCTGGGCTATATGGGAATGATTAACCGGAAAGACCCGATGACCGACCGAAATCTGCTACAGGATAAATTTCACAATAAAGGAGCGGAGATCCGTTATCTGCGCCGCTATATGCTGCTGGAAAACTCTTCCATATTCCTCGTGGGTGGCCGTTACTATAACGGTAAAACCTATCGCAAGCAGGGAAATGCGAGCGACGGTTCCAGTGCAGATTTTACCTTTTTACATCCCGATGACCTCGAACATTCTGATTATCTTTTCCCGAGCAGGAATGTGTCTCTTTTTTCTGAAAACGTTTTCACTATTACTCCAAAACTCACTATTACTCCAGGTTTAAGGTTGGAGTATATATCAACAAAATCAGACGGTTACTACAATGAAATAAATACGGATCTCGCCGGAAATATCATCTATAAAAATAAAGTTCAGGATAACAGAAATAACGACAGAGCATTTTTGTTGTTCGGAATTGGAACAGGATATACCCTCAAAAAAGGCGGTAGCCTCTACGCCAATTTTTCACAGAACTACCGTTCGATCAACTTTAACGATATGCGCATCGTGAATCCCAATTCGCGTGTGGACAACAACCTGAAAGACGAGACCGGCTACTCCGCCGATCTCGGCATACGGGGAAATATGAAAAATTATCTCTCCTATGATTTCAGCCTCTTTTACCTGAAATACAACGATCGAATCGGGTCTGTTTTGATGGTAGATTCTTTCACCTACCAGCCATACAGGTACAGAACGAACATTTCAGATTCGAGAAATATTGGCATGGAAGCCTTTGCTGAAGCAGATATTTACAAAATGCTCGCAGGTGCTTCACGAAAACTCGGCATTTCAGTATTCGGAAATTTCTCATTGATTGATGCCCGGTACGTCAATAGTAAACAGTCTGCCTTTGCTGATAAAATGGTAGAGTTTGCCCCCCGAATGATCCTTAGGTCGGGCCTGAGTATCTCCTGTAAATCTTTCCGCATGGCATACCAGTATTCCTATACCGGTGATCAGTTTACAGATGCTACCAATTCAAAATATTCAGCCAACGCGGTTACCGGTTTGATACCTGCCTATTACATCATGGATTTGTCGGCAAGCTACACAGTGAAAAAACTCATCTTTTCCGCAGGAATCAACAATCTTTCAGACAACAGATACTTTACCCGGCGGTCTGACGGATACCCTGGCCCCGGCATCATTCCTTCTGATGGAAGAAGTTTTTACCTGACCATCGGCGCGAGATTCTGAAACTTTAAAACTGCTGAAATTTTTCAATAAGAAATAACCACCTGACCGTCTCCCGCCTGAACTCCGGATGTATTTACTTGGTTGGTTCCATTGTTATAAGACCCTCCGCCACCTCCGCCAGAATTGTCATCCCCTCCAGTATAATTCCCCGATCCACCACCCGAATAACCACCACCACCTCCTGCTCCAAAAGCTCCTGCTCCAGCACAACCAAATCCGCCAAAGTATCCCGAGTTAGACGATGAGCCGTTGCCGCCATTGACGAAGGCTGCCGCCGCTGTACCATAAGAACCTCCATAAGCAGTAGAGTTAGTGAAAAATCCTGCTCCGTTGGTTGCCCCACAGCCTGAACATACTCCTGGAGCAGCATTTCCGCTGGTTCCTCCCGGCTGTCCGTTTCCTTTTCCTGCACTTCCGCTATTTCCTGACTGACCAGAATCGGGAATTCCAATAGCAGAACTGACGGCAGTACCAGCGCCACCACCACCTCCTGCGATCAACATCGGAGAATTAGAAGCTGTAGAAACAAATGAACCTCCACCACCTCCACCACAATTCCCATGACCTGAACTTCCATTTTGTCCATGCCCTCCAACCAGTACCTTCAGCAATTGTCCGGGTGTAACTACAAAAGTGCCCTTGATATAAGCACCAAGACCACCTTGATAACTATTGGTGCTTCCTCCCTGTGCACCCCAAGCCTCAATATCAATAGAAGTAACTCCAGACGGCACTTGCCAATTTACAATTTCCCCCGTATAAAGGAAGGTCTGCACAATGATGTCCTGCACAGTTAATGCTGTTGTAGTCGTGGCTGAACAGCCTCCGGCAGTCACTGTCAGCCCCACGTTGAAAGTCCCGCCGGATGACCATGTTACCGAAGGTATTTCTAATGAGCTTGTTGAGGGAGTTCCACTCGCAAACGTCCAACTGTATTCGGCTCCATTCGTATCCGGATCAAAACTGACAGCAGACCCGGTGACGGGGGTTAGTGGGCTATAACTAAAGGTGGCTACCGGTAGAGATACGATAGTAACACTTGTAGAGCTTGAAGTTGAAGTACATCCATTAATGGTGACGCTGACCGAATAAGTCCCCGCTTCTGAAGAAGTTGAATTTGTAATGACCGGATTTTGTGTGGTAGCCGAATATCCATTCGGTCCTGCCCAACTGTAACTTGCTCCGGACATAAATGGAGTAGTGAGATGAATAGAAGAGCCTTCGCAAATAGGAGAATCACTACCAGCGGTGGGAGCAGCAGGAATCGCATAAACGGTAGCAATCGTGCTCTGCAACGGTGATGTGCAACCATTCAATGTGGCAGACACCGAATAGGTTCCTGTCAATCCAGTTGTAGCATTAGAGAGCACGGGATTCTGTTGGGTAGATGAATATCCATTGGGACCGGACCATTGATAGGATGCCCCCGGGATAGAAGTAGCATAAAGATTCAATGTGTTCCCTTCGCAGATAGGCCCACTATTCGATGCCACAGGGCTATTGAAATCACAGTCGCCGCACAATTGCTTCCAAGATGTCCCTGTCCAAAAATTAAAGCATCCGGAAGTGGTGTTGAATATTTGTAGTCCAATGGCTGGGCTCATTATCGCATTGCGCTGCCCTTCAGTCATTCTCGTAATCAAGGTTCCTTTTGTAGTACTGCTCAGATCAAGCAATGCTGAAGGGTCTGGAGAATCTCCTGATGCATTGATCGAGACTCCTGAATTTTGTGCGCTGAATTCAAAACAATACAAGAATATAAATACGATAGGAAGAAAAATATTTTTCATATTATTCAATTAAAATGTTCGCTACCAAGTATCAAAAGTCTGTGTTTTTAGCTATCACATAACCGGAAGCACCTCCCGTTCCAATAGCGGAACTACAGGAAGTGTTAGCGCTTGTGCCATTACCTCCACCGCCGCCGCCGCCGCCGCCGGCTCCTGCAGCACAACCAGAACAGCCGCAATAAGCTGCTGCTCCGGAACCTGCATTCCCACCTGCACTGCTCCCACCCCCTCCTCCTGCACTGGCACAATTGCTTCCAGAGGAAGTGCCACGAGCTCCGCCGTTTCCTCCCGTATTTACAACAGTTCCTGTATTAGCAGCAAGATTATTATAGAGTAATAACACGGTACCAGCACCGCCGCCTCCACCGCCCCCACTTGGATACGTAGTGCTTGCAATGCCGGCTCCCCCATCTGAACCACTGGCATTGATTGACCCTGTAAAATTCAAAGATCCTCCACACTCAATATAAAGTGCGCCGCCACCGGCACCACCGTTGCCACCTGGACCCGCAGCTCCTCCGCCTCCTCCGCCACCACCTGATCCACAGGCTATACGTATAGACTTTGATGCCGAAATAGGTACTGAATAAAATGAAAGCTGGTAATTTGAAGTATTTCCACCGCTACCACAATTTCCACCGCCACCTCCTCCATTAGAAGAACCGGAGATTGTCACGGCTCCCGTACCAATCAACCCCTGAGTTCCGGGAGTCCCTCCGTTGTTAGTAGCTCCTCCTGTTCCGGGCTGTGCCCCCATCAATCTTAGATCAATAGACGGATTTGCCGTAGAAGTAATAGTGACATTTTGTTTTGATTTTAGAATAATAACAGTGCCATTAGCATTTGGATTGGAAAATTTCAATTGCCCCGAACCAGTGATAGAAATTGAATTGTAATTCTTCACTACATAAGCTTGACCAGCAAGGTCAATGGTTGTAATACCCGTAATAGTGAGGTCACCGTCAGTGCCTTGCCCACCAAAGGTTGACCCGCTGGAAGGAGCTGTCCATACCGGTGCAGTTCCCGCTCCCTGGCTTGTCAATACCTGCCCACTGGTACCGGCACCATTGGATGATGTTGTCATAAAAACCCACGCATTTCCATCCCAGTAGTACATTCCCACTCCACATCCATTGACCATAGATGCATTCGTGTTGAAAACGGTGAGATAAGTTGCCGGAGAAGTAATCACTGTTACGTCAGTTGTAGAAGAAAGATTAACACGCGGGATCAATAATCCCTTATCCGAAAAATTGATGTCCAGGCCGGCGGAATTGTCAGGAGCACCACTGCCCGCATTAATTCCAACGCCTTGAGAAAATATATTTCCACAAACTATAAGTGAAATGAATGAAGTGAGTATTCTAATTTTCATCTGGATGATTTTTAAAAAACATGAATCAAAACTATCACAATTTTCTAACTTTTCAATCAGTATTATCCGACATAATAAAATAATGCCTCTAATTATCTCTTGAAATGCCTGATAATACGGCATAGTGCTTTTTGCTCACTACATTATTTGTCAAAATTTCAAAATCAATGTAGTAAAATCAGGTATTTCAGACGACAAAGTTGAAAATAGTGTCAAACTTGAGAAGAAAGACAACGTTTTTGAGCGAAGCGAAAAAAAATAATCTATTATCCATCTGACTGACAGGGTATTACAGCTTGTTTACAAACGGCATACAAACGGCAGAAAAACAAAATATTTGTTAACATTTAACTTTATTAGCAGTAGAAAATCTGCGGTTTACTGTTTGATGATTATCTTGTCTATATCTAATCAAAAACTATAAAGCGATGAAAAACAATTTCTTTATTACACTTTTCTTTTGTTTCATGGGGTTTGTGGGATTTTCCCAAAATTCATTGACTTTTAGTAAAGTACTTTTGGTCGGTGCGACCGAGACTACTGTACCTGCCGGTTATGTTTGGAAAATAGCTGGCTTGGCGGGGGCGTTTGACATGGTCAATGTGGTGAACCGGTCAAGCTCCACGCCATCAAGTATTATTAGTACTTATTCGTATTATGATCACCCACAGATATTGATCAACCAATTGCCGATAGATATCGGTAATGTTTCGGTGGGTGCCGGTGGTGGTTCGGGTGGTGGCAATACCTCAACTCAATATTCAACCGCCAATACCATATACAGCAATATGCCGACTACTTTGCCGTTGTGGCTTCCGGAAAGCACGACTTTGCAGGCGAGTTTCAACATCAATTACATATCGGTGATTGAGTTTAAAGTTCAGTAGTTTATTTCTCTTTTAGGTATTTTCGGGTTAATAATATAAAATTGAATAGGAATGGATTAAAACCCATTCCTAATTGATTTCGCATTGCCCTACATCGCGCCTTTGGGTCGAAAACCGGATGATTTTTTGCTTTATTGTTTTTCCGCTACAGGCATTGTCAACTAATTAGACTGCCTTCTTGGGATTGTTTGGAGTATGCTTCTTATGTAGAAATATGGCCGCAAAGCGATTGAACAAAATGAATCACACAAACGTTAATTTGATTTTATTCACTACATTTTGAAGACAAAATAATACCCGCGCCAACCAAAGGATTGAGCGCCTAATAGGCACCCGGTTTGGTGAAGTCAGGGCGACAGCATCCCGGATTGTACAACCGACTTGTTGAATGAAATAAAAAGTATGGTGCGCCCGATCGCAGGTTTCGGGTGCCCAATCGTGGGTAGTACCACGATGAACACCCGAAATATGCAATGCGGGAATTAAAATATCATAAGAACACTACCATTCCGGCAAGAAATTTCACCGCTGGTCTGTCTATTCGACTATCAGCCTCTTTGCCTCACTTTGCTGGCCTGTGTTGGTACGGACAACCAAATAATAGATCCCCGGAGAAAGTGTACTAATATCGAGTGTCTGTCTGAAAGTTTCCTGTTTTACAAGTTGGCCGGATGAGTTGAACACACTAACCTTTCCTGATTTCACAGGACCGGTGAATCTCACTTGGTCGCTCGCCGGGTTTGGGTAAACCTCAAAGTCAATTCCCTTATCTGCCGAAGCTCCAAATACGCTCATTATCACATCGAGATTGCCATTTTCATCAAACGGATCGCTCCAGCGGGCTTCGGTATAAATAGCCTGACTGCTGAGTGTGCGGAGGAAGGCTATAACCGCCGCTGTCTCATCAGTAGTCAGCCCGAGGCTTCCACCGGCACCGGTAAGACGGTCGTCGAGGAAAGTATTGGCAGGATCCTGCGGCACTTCGTTGTAGTGAGTCATCACCTGATTGATGTTCATGGAACCATCGTGCATCATTGGCCCGTTGATCGCTCCCATCGGACTAAATAAATCGCGCAGCGAAGGAGACCGTGTATTCGATGTATCAATAAGTTCTGGGTGATTTGCCACAGTAATTAAACCATTATTTTTTGAAGCCGGGTCAATGTCAAATTCCGGGGCACGGTGACACTCTTGGCATCCGGTACCATCCTCTGCTACAGGGGTAAGGAACAGGTGTTTACCTAAGTTTTCCTGCTCGGTATAATTGGCGAAATCGGCATTGAGATCGCCGGCAGCGGCAAGACCTTCATCAAACCGCGAGTCGAATGAATAAATGCTGCGGACAAACTGTGCAAGAGCCCTCTGCATACGCTCCTCTGTGATCTCACTATCGCCAAATACAAATGTGAAAAGTGTCTGATAATAAGGAAGCACTGACAATTTATTGATGAGCGAATCAAATCCAGGTTGCCCATTAGTCCCGCTGAAACCCATTTCTACGAAATCTTTTATCGGCCTCCGAACCTGGTCTTCAGCAGATTCTGCACGCTCATCCCAGAAAAATCTTTCTTCTTCACCAAACCTTGAATAGGCAAGGCGCATCGCGTGTCTTCCAGTAGAACCGCCATTTAACCCTGTGCTCAACTGTGTGGCATCACCAAAAGCCATTGACTGGAGGTGACAACTGGCGCACGATACTGTGCTGTTGGATGAAAGATTTTTATCGTAAAACAATACACGTCCCAAGGTCGCACCCGGATTGCTCAGCAGGTTGAACGAAGGGGTATTGTCTTTCGTGATGTAGCTCGGAATACCTTGACCGGTATAATTGTCCAGATTATCCAGATCAATAAAGGCAAATAATGCAATGGCTAATAATGCAACGCCGATAACTCCTGTAATAATTTTTTTCATTTTCAGTAAAGTTTTAATTCTATCAATCTATACTTCTTTTCAAAGTATATAGTAGTCATCAAGGTACCCGTGGTAAATACTTTCAGGGGTTATTAAGCTAGCACAAATATATAAATAACGAAGCAAATTCACAAATAATGATTCTAAATATCGAGTGGAAATATCAATAAATATCATATAATGTTGTAAAAACGCTACAATATACCTAATACTCCAAAAAACTATTGCAATTGGCAATAAAAAGTGCTTGAACCATTACTCTTTAAATACCTGAAATTTCAATGAGGGGTTCTGCGCAATTTCCTTCTGAAAAAATCAGCCTGGAAACAGTGAGAAAAAATTAGCAATCATTGTTCCCACTATCGTAATTGTCTTTCGCTAGAACACCGGCGAAAACATTTTCCCCTGTTCGAAATGCACTTCCCCGTTGTTTCTTCCATAGTAATGATGTCATTGATTGTATCACAATTCCAACTAACTCATGCGGAAGAAGAAGCATGAATATAATTTCTCTTTGAAAAAATCTGAGGGGCTTTAAAGAGCAGCAGATGATTCAGAGAACCCTGCTCTCACTCCTTCCTCCTCACAAGTTTAGGCGACTGAATTTTATCCTCCACAACAAAGGCAGAAGGATAGTTTTTTTTGATACCCACAAGGTATTTGTGGGCTTCGAGAAGAGTTCTGAAATCCCCAACTCGCACAGCATAGTTAGGGGCAAGTTGCACTGGATATGCATTGAGTTCACCACCAGAGGAGATAAATTTTGCTCGCGTACTTTTTGCGCCGGCAAAATCGCCGAGATAAATCTGAATTCTGAATCCTTTGGTCTCGCGTTTTCCGCGATCATAGCGCTCCAGAGAATCTATAGCCTCGCTGCTGAAAACTTCAATTTTGCCCAAGCTGTTTACTCGTTCTGTATTCTCTGGCCGCTTCAGCTTTTCAAGAGCATGGCTCAACGAATCATTCTGTGATTGTGAAAACACAATGTGAGAAAATAAAAAAAATAAACAAAGAAAAATGAGTGGTCTTTTAACAGAGAACATAATATACAACAGTTGATGAAGCAAAGGTAGTTTTTTAACATCAGCCATCTGAAAATCATGCCACTTTTCGCGCAAACTTCACACTTTCAATACGCTATCTCCCAACAACACACCCGCGCATTATTTAGAAAGATTTTAAATTATTAATAATGCGGTATGCAGCCCTGCGAGAATAGGGTCGTGATATAAATTTGCCGCGCATTCCAACGCTGGAATTTCGTAAAACCCTAATAATGAAGCGGCTTTTAGAAAGATTATACCTCCCGTTATCCGGTTTACTTCTACTACTGTTTTTTGTGAACTCTTCGGTTTCAGCAGCCATTTTTGAAGGTGGCGATGTAGTAAAGGGTGAACAATTATTCAAGGCCAACTGCGCCGCGTGTCACAAAGTTTCCGCTGAACCACTTGTTGGACCGGGACTTGCCGGTGTATGGGATCGCTGGGCAGACAAAGATGCGTTGTTGGTAAAATGGATTCAAAACCCAAAGGCAGCCGCAGAAAGCGGGGATCCTTACATCAAAGACTTGGTTGACAAGTACGTGGGGAAGTTTGGCTGGATGGCTAACCAGACGGTGTCTGAGGCCGAGATTAAAGATATTCTGGCTTACGTAAAAACAGGGGGTGGTGGCGCAAAGAGCGCTCCAAAGGAACCGAATAACAAATGCCTTACTCTTGAAGAAGTGCAGGCTGCCGCTGCTGGTAAGAAGTCAGGCGACGGCTTGATTTGGTTAATCATCATCGGGCTTGTTCTGGCGATCATTGCAATTTCTGCCATTAATATTTCCAGATCACTCAAAAACGCGGTCAACGATCGCGATGGTCTTCCTTCAGAAGGAAATAAAACCTTCTGGCAGGTTGTAAAATCCTGGCTGTGGAACAATAAAAAACTTGTTTCTGTCATTGGCGTTCTCCTCATTTGCTATTTTACCGTAGTAAGCTACAATGTGCTGATGGATATTGGAGTATATGAAGGATACAATCCCGAACAGCCGATCTGGTTTTCGCACAATGTACACGCCTGCCAGAACGAGATAGATTGCCAGTATTGCCACAGCAGTGCTGCCGACTCTAAGCACGCAGGCATTCCAAGTGCGAACGTTTGTATGAACTGTCACAAAGGAATAAAAGAGGGTACAAAAACCGGTACTGTAGAAATCGCAAAGATTTATGAAGCAATTGGTTTTGATCCTACCACCTTTACCTATAAAGAAAACTATCAGGAAAAACCGATCGTCTGGAACAAGGTACACAACCTTCCCGATCACGTTTACTTCAATCACTCTCAACACGTAACCGTCGGTAAAATTGATTGCAAGCAATGCCACGGCCCCGTGCAGATGTTCACTACCGGCAGGCAGGCTACCATCGAAGAAATCAATGCACAGGAAGACGTGACCGGCCTTATTAAACTTACCAAGCCAACCCTTACGATGGGCTGGTGCATCGAGTGCCACAATAAAGCCAACATTGATCTTACCAGTTCCGGTTATTACGAAGAGATGCACAACCGCTTCAAAACTTCTGAGGTGGGGCAACGCACATTGCGCAGTATCCTTGAAGACGGAGAAGTAACCGTGAGAGAAATGGGCGGTTGGGAATGTGGTAAATGTCATTATTAATCTGAATTCGACCTGAATCAATGGGAAAGAATAAAAAATACTGGACAGGATTAGATGAGCTGGATCAGACACCGGCTTTCCAGAATGCTATATCCGCCGAGTTTTTATCCGATCAACCGGAGCCGGTGATGAAGTTTTTGTCTGAAGATAAACTGAAAGAAATCAGCACGGGTCGCCGTGACTTTTTAAAGTTTATGGGATTCAGCGTTGCCGCTGCTGCCTTGGCCTCATGTGAGACACCTGTGGTGAAGAGTATTCCTTATGTTGTAAAACCGGAAGATATTGTTCCCGGTATTGCCAATTATTATGCTTCTACCTATTATGATGGAAACGACTTTGGCAATATTCTGGTAAAAACACGCGAAGGCCGCCCGATCTTTATCAAGGGCAATCCTGAATTTGGGATAGCTAAAGGAGCAATAAGTTCGCGGATCAACGCTTCCGTTCTCGGCCTTTATGATGGCTCCCGTCTGCGCAACTCGAAGAAAGGTAGTTCAGATATTTCATGGGATGCCCTCGATAAGGAAATGGGTGCAGCTCTTGCTTCTGCCTCTTCCATTCGCATCCTCAGCAACACGATCATCAGCCCCAGTACACAACGTGCGATCAATGAATTCAGTGCTAAGTATGCAGGGAAGGTGAAGCACGTGCAGTATGATACCTACTCTTATTCGGGAATTACCAAAGCGAACCAAGTTTCTTTCCAGAAAGCGGTAGTTCCCTCTTATGATTTTTCAAAAGCAAAAGTAATCGTGAGCATTGCTGCCGATTTTCTCGGCACATGGATAACGCCCTCTGTTTACCAGACCGGATACACCGAAGCCCGCCAGCCTGAAAACGGCTGGATGAGCAAGCACTATCAGTTTGAGTCGGTGATGTCGCTATCCGGATCCAACTGCGATGAGCGTTTTCCAATCAAACCATCGCAGGAAGGAAAAGTGGCTGCTGCACTCTATAATACACTGACCGGTGGTACCGGAGGAAATATTGACGGTGTAGATAGCTCGGTAATCACCCGTATTGCCGCTGATCTCAAGGCTCACTCTGGTGAGTCGCTCGTTATTGCCGGCAGCAACGATGTGAACGTGCAGATGATTGTAAATGCGATCAATCAAACACTTGGCAATTATGGCAAAACAATCGATATCAACAACTCACTGAATCTATTCCGGGGAAACGATGAAGAGGTAAATGCTCTTGTTGATGAAATGAATAGCGGTGCGGTGGAAGTTCTCCTCCTCTATGGAGTAAATCCTTCTTACAGCCTGCCGGATACAAATAAATTCAATGCAGGTCTCGCGAAGGTGAAAACCAGCGTGAGTTTCAATCTCTTTGCTGATGAAACGGCTTCGCGCTGTACTTACATCGCTCCTGACCATCATTACCTTGAATCGTGGAACGACTACAGTGTTGTAAAAGGCCGTACCGATCTGGCTCAACCGGCCATCACTCCGCTATACAGCACGAGATATGCTCAGGAAAGTTTCCTTCGTTGGGCGGGGAATTCTTCTGCATATTATGATTATCTCCGCACTACCTATAACGGGGCTTATACCCCTGCGTTGATGAAATCTGACACTGCCTGGTATATGGCAGTGCACAATGGAACATTTGCAGGTGCTGTTGCTGATGAGGTAACAGATGTAACAGCGGCAGCACTGCCTGTATCAGTTGCTGGCACTGCCGCACCGGCACCGGTTGTTGAGGTCGCATCTGCGATCGCCGCAGCCAATTCAAAAAGTATGGGCGAATGGGAAGCGGTATTTTACCAGAAAATAACGATGGGTCTTGGCAACCATGCAAACAACCCCATGCTGCAGGAGACACCTGACCCGATTACCAAAGTAACTTGGGACAACTATGTCACCATGTCACCTTCCGATGCAAAAGAAAAAGGTCTTGTGTTGCACCTTGGGCAAAATGAGGAGGCATCGCTTGTAAGAGTGACGATCAATGGCAAAGATGTGACTTTGCCTGTATTCGCTGCGCCTGGACAAAAGCGGGGAACTATTGGTATTGCTCTTGGCTATGGCCGCGGCAGTGGTAATGAGGAGATCGGAAAAGCCGCATACCAAAACGGGCCAAAAGGAGAACACCTGATGGACGGAGACAAGCGTCTGCCGATCGGTAAAAATGTTTTCCAACTGGCTACTATTGAAAACGGACAACCCCTTTATGTTGCTTATTCTGCCGCCATAGAGCCCACCGGGGAAACCTATCCGCTTGCATCTACACAGATGCACAATACAGTGATGGGTCGTGATTCAGTAGTGAAAGAGACAACCATCAGCAACTACCTGAAAGAGAAAGACAAGAAAAAAGGAACCGCCACTTGGAATACTGCCCCTACACTCGTTGTTCATGCAGATGTAAACGGGGATGGCGAGATCAATGCAAAAGACAGGCAGCCCACCAGCGATTCAGATATGTGGAGGGCTCATCCGGTTGAAGGTGTCGGTCACCGCTGGGGCATGACGATTGACCTCGGAGCATGTATTGGCTGTGGAGCCTGTATTACTGCCTGCCACATTGAAAATAATGTCCCCGTAGTTGGGAAAGATGAGGTGTTGCGACACCGCGATATGCACTGGATGCGTATTGACCGCTATTTTTCCTCTGACTATGAAACATTAGAGGAGACCAAAGAGAAAAAACAACTCGGAACTATTGCGGCATACAGCGATATGGAAAATGCAGCGGAAAATCCGCGCACTGTCCACATGCCGATGATGTGCCAGCACTGCAATCACGCGCCGTGTGAAACCGTGTGCCCTGTGGCTGCTACATCTCACAGCGATGAAGGCCTGAATAATATGGCTTACAACCGTTGCATTGGAACACGCTACTGTGCGAATAACTGTCCCTACAAAGTACGCCGTTTCAACTGGCTCAACTATGTTACCAACGACAAGTTTGCCATGGTGAATCCAGCACAGGACGAAACACTACGTATGGTGTTAAACCCCGATGTAACCGTGCGTGGGCGCGGGGTGATGGAAAAATGCAGTATGTGTCAGCAGCGTATCCAGGAAGGCAAGCTCGAGGCAAAAAAAGCAGGCACCCCGGTTGCCGATGGTGCCATTCAGACCGCCTGCGCAGAAGCCTGCCCAACTCATGCTATCGTATTTGGCGATCTCAACGATCGCAATACCATCAACACAAAACGTTCTGAAAATAACCGCAGCTACCACGCTTTGGAAGAAATAGGTATTAAACCGAATATTTTCTACATGACGAAGGTGCGCAACATTGAAGAAACCGAAGCATAACTCATCGAAATGATCAAAGAATCTTCTATCAGAAAACCACTAATTCTCGGTCACAAGACCTACCACGATATTACAAACGATATTGTCGGCCCTATTGAAGGAAAAGCACCCCGCCAGTGGAAGATTGCACTGACCGTTGCATCGGTCATTGCTCTGTATGGTGTGGGTTGTATCCTTTATCTAACCGCCACAGGAATCGGAGCGTGGGGATTGAACAAAACTGTCGGCTGGGCGTGGGACATCACCAACTTCGTGTGGTGGGTCGGTATCGGTCACGCCGGTACGCTGATCTCCGCAGTACTGTTGCTGTTTCGTCAGCGCTGGCGTATGGCGATCAACCGTTCGGCAGAGGCAATGACGATCTTTGCGGTGATGATGGCTGCCGTATTCCCTGTGTTTCACATGGGGCGTGTATGGTTAGCCTATTTTACCCTTCCACTTCCGAACCAATTCGGTTCGCTGTGGCCTAACTTCAACTCGGCGTTGATGTGGGACGTATTTGCTATCTCAACCTATTTCTCAGTATCACTTGTCTTCTGGTATATCGGACTGATTCCTGATTTTGCTACGATCCGCGACCGTATGGTAAAACCGCGGATGAAGAAGATATACAGCATCCTCAGCTTCGGGTGGTCAGGGAGAGCAAAGCACTGGACGCGCTTTGAAGAGGTTTCGCTCGTTCTCGCCGGCATTGCTACTCCGCTGGTATTCTCGGTTCACTCGATCGTATCAATGGACTTTGCGACCTCAATCATTCCAGGCTGGCACGCCACTATTTTCCCCCCCTACTTTGTATCGGGGGCGATCTTCTCCGGGTTTGCAATGGTGCTTACACTGATGCTCATCATGCGCAAAACGATGAGGCTCGAGGCTTATATCCATTTGAAGCATATCGAGTACATGAATATTGTGATCATCGTCACCGGGTCAATCGTAGGTGTTGCTTATCTTACAGAGCTCTTCATCAGTTGGTACAGTGGTGTAGAATACGAATCCTACGCCTTCATCAACCGTTTTTCGGGGCCATACAGTTGGGCTTACTGGATAATGATGACCTGCAACGTAATCAGTCCACAGCTTTTCTGGTTCAAAAAGATACGTACAAGTCTCATTGCGACATTCATTCTGTCCATCGTAGTGAATATTGGTATGTGGTTCGAGCGTTTTGTGATCATCGTTACTTCGATCCACCGCGATTATACTCCTGCAGCTTGGGGTGAATTTCATCCGAGTTCTATAGACATCGGGGTATTCATAGGAACCATCGGCATTTTCTTCACATTCTTCCTTCTTTTTGCGCGTTACTTCCCTGTACTGGCACTTAACGAACTGAAGACTATTCTGAA
>JADLBA010000301.1 GCA_020848015.1 Crocinitomicaceae bacterium
AAAACCATGAAGATCGTGTCCGGCAAAACCGGAATTATCTGTGCAAATGAGTCTACCGCTGCAGTTTTACTCTCTTCATTAGAAAAAATTAATGTAAAGACCACTTCAGACTGCTTAATCTGTGGTTATGATGATATGAAATATTCCCAATACCTTAAATATCCGCTTACCAGTTACCTGCAACCTTGCGAAGAAATGGCAAATATCAGCGTTGAATTAGCTCTAAGACGTATAAAAAACAACCATCACATCCCAATGATCATAAGCCTTAATGGAAAAATCATCGAACGTGAATCCACCATATTCAAACAATAGGTATGTAAGGATGAAATAAGAGTTTTATCCATACATCAATGCCCTTCCGATTTTAGAAATACCCGCACTCTTCCACCGGGCCGTACTTCAATGCGAGTTCGATCCTTTGTACAACCAGTCCGTTTGCCGGTGAAGAAAATGCAATTTTATTATTGCCAGACACGATCGCCTCTGCAGGTACAATGAAGGCAGTCACTTTTTGGTGGTCGTTCATCCCACGCAGCTTATCATACAACCGGGGGTAATCAGCATTGCTGTTCCGCAAGAGCTGATCATTGATTGACACAGAAAAGGAATCTTTTGTATTTGTACGTATGAACAGGATCACTTCCTGTGGTTGTTCTGTATTCACATCATCGCCTACGAAAATCCCTGCCTCTGCTTTTTGTTGTATTAGCAACGGCAACGGGCCATTGGGTGTTAAATCATACGAAGTAGCGCCATCTGAAAGCATATACACTTTATTTCTTTTTCTCAGCGTTTCCGGCGATCCAAGCTCCTGTAATAACTCCGGGGCAATTGTACGGCATACCAGGGTGCCTTCCTCCGGCTTTAACTTTTGACCGGTTTCATTGTATGCAGTGAAAAAATAATTGAAAAGGTATGAGCCGGCAGCGCCCTGTGCCAATGCATGAGAGTCCATTCCTCTGTACATTCCATGCGAATACACCTCGCGGGGATTATAAGTGCCATCGTCAAGCGATGCATATACAGGGATTTCGAACCCCAATTGTTTTTTAAACTCCGCTACCGGCATAGCAGGCTCGCCACGCCAGTGAACACCTAATGTAATGAAATCAAGCCATCCTCTCTTCACCCACTCCTGCACATCCAATCCTTTCTTTTGGCAATCGCTTATGGTTGCAGGGATCCTGGCAGTCAACAATATTTTTTTATTATGAAGTTTACCAACAGAGTCTGCAATGTTTTTTACAGCCTGCACCAGCTCTGTTATCAACGGTGCGTTTTTTTCAGCTTCATCTTTTTTGAAGTAGACAATAAAACGCATGAAATCCAATTCATACCCGTCTGTTAAGGCTCCATATTTTTCAAGCTGTTCTTTTATTATATTCAATTTATATTCCCGTACTTCCGGGTGAGCAAAATCAAGAGCACGTCGGGCATTCCAACCATTCAAAGTAGTATCGTTTGTCCAGTACTGAGGATGCTCTTTCCAAAATTCACAGTACCGCAATGGACAGTCCACGCTGGTATCTGCAAAATGCAGGTCATTCATGCGATAGGTGATAAAAGCTTCCAGTTTCTTTTCTTTGGCTCTTTTCAAAGTAGCTTCTATAATGTCTGTTCCCTGCTTATCCAGCACCATCGCATTCCGGTAAAACCGGCGAAGCGTATTGTAGAGTGCTGTATTTTTCCCGCAATCCAGTTTGCCATTTTTATCATCTCCCATTATTCTGCCATATTTGGAGCGGTAGTAAAAAAAATCGCTTCCGGAACAGATCATAAAAGTAGTCACCTGCGAATTCGCAATCATATCCACATAGCGATTGACATCGTCCAATGTCAATGGTCTTTGACCAAACCAGTTATTACCCAAAATTTCAGTGCCATCGTTGTTATGGATCAGACGATGCTTTACAGCAGCCGGATCCACAGCATTACTACATGCAGGCAAAGCAGCGAACCAACAAAATGTGATTCCATATAGCAGCAGCTTCATTGTTTCTCAATTATTATTTACGGTTTTCTTCCCGCCATTTCACTCAAAGCATTTCTCACTACTCCTTCTCCATCCTCTTTCACATGACTGCTCCGGCACCGCCATGTTTCATAGCCACCTTTTTCTATTTCATGCGCAGGAGGTATATACCCGATATATCCGTTGGCCATGGTGATGGTGAAATATTTATTAGTATTGATTTCCTTTTTTAAAGCCAACCCGGTTTCCGCAAAAAATTCGCCGCCTAATCCACCAATGAATATGTCCCCTATTTTCAAAACCTGTACGGGAAATTCAATGGTATCCGGATATTCATTGAGAAGCACTTGTTCCCTGGCATATATTTTCACCATAGCTGCTGCATCAGGATTGATGAGGCGGTAATTTGTTTGCGCAGCGATTTTTTTTGCAGCTTCTACTTCAGCAGCGGAAGGCTTGCGTACGCCTAAAGTAATATATTTAAAAGATGCGGATAACAAAGGGTGAGTTTCCCATTGAATATTTTGCAATGGTTTGCTCAATTTTGCAGCGAGATCTTTTCCT
>JADLBA010000302.1 GCA_020848015.1 Crocinitomicaceae bacterium
CTAATTTTTGAATATTCGGGGATTCACAAACGCACTGAATACAAAAAATTAAGTATCAATCTCCTATATCTCTGGTCATCATTTTCACGATCTTAAACTGATCGAAAAATTCTTTTACCACAATCCGGATAATTGTATAGACAGGCAGGGCAATAACAAGTCCTGTCATTCCTCCAACCGTACCTGCTGCTAACAAAATAATAAAAAATTCAAGCGGGTGTACTTTAACACTGTTCCCAATTATCAAAGGCTGAACAAACCAGTTATCAATAAACTGTGCAATCCCAAATACAACAATGATTCTTATCACTACTGGAAAAATTACCAGGTCAGGATCATTACCAAGTCCTGTTGTAATCCCGATCAATAATCCAAGAACAGCGGCCATCAATGGCCCGATGTAAGGAATAACATTCAGCAGACCTGCAAAAAGGCCGATCAGCAATGCATTCTTTACTCCGAGAAGGGAAAGCCCGATCGTTATCATTGCAATCATTATCAGAATTTGTAAAAACAATCCGACAAAATACCTTACCAGCATTGAATGCGATTTGGAAAGAATACTCTTTACTTGTACGATGTATCGGTCAGGAGTTAGGACAAAAACAATTCTCGGAAAAAGCGAGCGCTCTTTTAAAAAGAAAAAAGACATGAATAATATAGAAAAAAAAGCTGCGAGAAATTCTGTTACAAAACCGAACACATTGCTAAAAAAACCTCCCACCCACTGAAAACTCACCAACTGCTTCGTCTGAGTAATTATATAGTCGTAAAGATCAGATGAATTATATGCTAATCCCAGACTGTCAAACCAGTTACTAAAACTGCTGACACGCGATTGTAAGGCTTCAATAGCCTTCCCGGTATCAAGAGTCGAAAGCAAGGAAATTTCCTGTGTGATCAAGGGTGCTGTCAGCCAGAAAATAGCAACAATAAACGAAGTGAAAAGCAACAGGGCAACAAAGGCACTAAGCGAGGAAGGTATGCGCCATTTTCTGATTCTGACCCTGCTCAACAACTGAACCACAGGATCGCCAATAAACCCAATAACTACTGCGGCAATAAGGTAAATCAGTATTTTGCTGAACACATAACAGATCAACCCAAACCCAATGACGATAAGTACAACGATCAGCCACTTTCCCTGCTTTTCTTTCATTGAATATATTTTTGGGGGTAATCAAAATTTATCAGGGTTCCCGCATTTTCCGACACTTCCCTCCAGGAAGAAATAGGGAAGTGAATCTCAGCTATACCGCAGGTCGGGAACGAAAGAGGCACTCTCGTCAGATACTCTGCAAAAAGACTCATCCCAGGATTATGACCAAATATAGCTACCGCTCCAAACTCGTCGCTTAGTCCTTCGACAATTTCAAGCAAAGTATTTACAGTGGCTTCGTAAATGTCTATCTCCACAGCGATAGAGGAAACAGGAATCTTCATCTCTTTCGCAAAGGCGAGACAAGTAGTGTAAGCTCTATTTGCCGGGCTTGATAGGAGGAGAACAGAGCGAGGAGCCGTATCAGCAAATTTTTTGGCCATAAATGGCGCATCCATCCTCCCGCGATCATTCAGAGGCCGATTAATATCTTCCTGACCGCTATCAATCTGTCTAGATTTTGCATGCCGGATTAAAAAAAGGTTTTTCATTAACCAATAAATAAAAATATACACAGATCATTTTGTTCCGGCAATATCTCTATCAAATTATCTACTGTTCCACGCAATAGTGCCTGTACTGTTTCTGTGTAATCACATCCTTATTACAACGGGCGCAGGTTACAGAATTCCACTGTGGAATAATAGTACAGGAAACTGTATAAGGTACATTTGAAAAATTACCGAATTGTGTTCCATTCAGGTAAGTTCCTCCGTAGCAGTTTTGGCAGACCGTAAGTGATGGATAATAATTAGGATCACCTACCCAACCGAGAAAAGTAGGAGTCGGCGGAGTCGCACATGCCCAGCTTCCGCTATTTGTCCATGAACTATTCATTGTCATGGTTAGTCCAAAAGTACCGGTAACACTATTGGAAGTTGAAGTCCAGTCAGAACAGGTATTGGCGGTGACTAATCCCGATGCACTCAAACCAGTGAAAACGGTATCGTTATATGTTATGAAACCAGCAGTAAGGTTGATCGGAGAAGCAATCGTCCCATCCACCAGATCGTTCCAGTCATACGCAATCAAAGCACCATCTGAGCGCTGATAAAGATAACCGGAAGTGGAGGGCACATTATTCGATCCGCCATTGCTTACCCATGCTTTGAATGTGCCGGAAAGATTGGCGAGACCAGCCTCATACTGGCAGGCAGCATCGCGCTGAGCCGGTGACTGGTTGGAGTCGTACGAGGAGTTGGTGACGAAAATAACCTTAGGCTGGTTGACTGATACGGCAAAAGAGGAGGCGGGGCTAGCTCCGCAGTGATTATTTCCTGTTACCGTAACGCTTCCCGATGTATTTCCAAAATTGACTGTGATGGAGTTATAACCTTGTCCTGAAACAATCGTGGCACCAGCGGGGACAGTCCACTCATAAGCAAATACGCCAGTATAAGATGTTACACTGAAAGTAAGGTTGGTAGCAAAAGGTACCACTGCCGGGGGGCCGGTAATAGCTCCTGGCTGCGCAGGAACAGAGCAGCCTCCTCCACTGGCATTAGCAGCGCTGATCATCTGAAAATTAGTTCCATCATAGATTACAGAAGCCATTTGGTCTGCAATGAGGTCGCCCGCGACAAGATCAGTGATCACTGCCTTCTTTAACGCAACTGCTCCTAACCCATTAACGTTGATCGTAACCGGTCCACTATTCGGCAAACTCACCTTAAAGTTGACGATCATACCGGTAGTATATGCATTCACTGGTGGTGCAAGAGTAACAGAAATTGAATTGGCACTCCCGCCCGCCGCAGCATACAGCAGAGTCCCCTTCTGGATTCTTTCAGCACTGGTCGCATCTTCGGCGGATGAAACATCCTGAATCCCTGAAATTTTTGCATTACTGCCAGAACCAGTGAGCTGAATAGATTTGTCAATATTGACCTGGGCATTGGCTCCGATAAACAGCAGAATAAAAGAAAAAGTAAGAGTCGTTTTCATCTTAATGATAAGGATTACTACTGATAAAGAATGATTTATTAAGCAAAGGTAAAAAGATAGCACCAAACTGTAATTCAGATATAGGATTTCTTTCATTTTGGGAATAATCATAATTTAGACGTGTCTAAATTATATTTTAGATTACTGAACATTTTTTTATATTCGCACCGAAATGAACCAGACTATTGAAAATTACCTAAAAGGAATTTACACCTTGTCAAAGCAGTCCCCAAGCGGGGTAGCTACCACGGCATTAGCTGAAAAAATGGAAACCAAGGCCTCCTCCGTTACAGATATGCTCAAAAAATTAGATGAAAAAGGTCTGGTAAGGCATGCCCCGTACAAAGGAGCAGTTCTTACTCAAAAGGGGAAAAAAATTGCCATTGAAGTTGTCAGAAAACACCGGCTGTGGGAAGTTTTCCTTGTCGAGAAACTTCGCTTCGGATGGGATGAAGTTCATACCATTGCAGAACAACTGGAACATATTGATTCTGCCGAACTCATTGTTCGCCTCGATGAATTCCTTGGATTCCCCAGATACGATCCGCACGGCGATCCCATTCCCGATGTAAATGGTCATATTTCGGATAACCGAAAAGCCTTTTCTCTTTCAGAAGCAGCAGTGGGCACCAAAGTTATCATCGCAGGTGTAAAAGAGAGCAGCGATAATTTCCTCCGATATCTTGAAAGTGTGGCGCTCACACTTAATACCACAATGAAAATAGCTGACCGTTTTGCCTTTGATAACTCAGTAAGGCTCAAAGTGAAAAACAGAGAGATCATTGTATCATCCACAGTAGCAGAAAACCTTCTCGTGAAAAAAGGCAAATGAACAACAACGGTCACAAATCCCGTTCGGAAGTCAATCAGAGCATTGATACAACGGGGCATCGCAGCAAATGGAAGCGATTACTCGCCTTTATCGGACCGGCTTATTTGGTGAGTGTAGGGTATATGGATCCCGGCAACTGGGCGACTGATATTGCCGGAGGAAGCCAGTTTGGTTACAGCCTGATATGGGTACTGCTGATGTCAAACCTGATGGCACTTCTGCTTCAGAGTTTCAGTGCCCGACTCGGTATAGTTCGCGGGCTTGACCTTGCCCAGGCATCCAGAGAAACCTACCCTGGTTCTGTCAATTTTATTCTCTACTTTCTTGCAGAGATCGCCATTGCCGCATGCGACCTTGCAGAAGTACTTGGTATGGCAATTGGTCTCAACCTCCTCTTTGATCTTCCTGTGCTTTGGGGTGTCAGTATTGCAGTACTCGATTCTTTCCTGCTGATCTTGTTGATGCACCTCGGCATAAGAAAAATAGAAGCATTCATACTCGCGCTGATCTCGGTCATCGGATTATCGTTTCTCGCACAGATGTTCCTGGCAAAACCGGATGTAGTGGAAATTGCCAAAGGGTTTATTCCATCCATTCAGAGCCGCGAAGCACTCTATATAGCTATCGGGATTATTGGAGCCACAGTGATGCCTCACAATTTATACCTGCATTCAGCACTGGTGCAGACCAGGAGAATTACCCCATCGAAAGAAGGGATGCGCTCGGCAATAAAATTTAATGTCTTCGATTCTGCCATTGCTCTGAATCTGGCATTATTTGTCAATGCAGCGATACTCATCCTTGCTGCAGCGGCTTTTCACAGTAAAGGGCATTCAGGAATAACCGAAATACAGGATGCATACAAAATGCTTGAGCCTTCACTTGGAAGTACGCTTGCCCCGGTACTGTTTGCAGTAGCATTAATCGCCGCCGGGCAAAGCTCCACTATTACCGGTACACTCGCAGGACAGATCGTGATGGAAGGATACCTGAACCTGCGCATTCAGCCCTGGATACGGCGATTAATCACCCGTCTTATTGCAGTGATCCCCGCCTTCATAACTGTGCTGATTATGGGTGAAAGTGTAACCGGTGAACTGCTTGTCTTGTCACAAGTCATCCTGAGCCTTCAATTAGGATTTGCTGTCATTCCGCTGATACACTTCGTAAGTGACAAAGGAAAAATGAAAGGACTCGAAGTTTCCGTAAAAGCAAAAATACTCGCCTGGATTTCAGCGGGC
Organism: Crocinitomicaceae bacterium; assembly: GCA_020848015.1. Taxonomy (GTDB): domain Bacteria; phylum Bacteroidota; class Bacteroidia; order Flavobacteriales_D; family Sanyastnellaceae; genus JADLBA01. Next base: position 5,177 of record JADLBA010000302.1, read on the forward strand.
ATCATTGTCTCACTCAACGTCCTTCTTGTGTTCCAAACTCTTCAGGAGTGGATAAAAACATCTTCTTCTCCGCTGGTACTTTGGTTGACAGCCGTTCCGGCAGCTATGTTTATCTTCCTTTTGCTTTTATACATTACTTTCAAACCATTTTTGCAAAAGAAAACAGCAGGAAAAAATCTGTTGCACCAAAGCATCAAGACAATGGATCTGTCTTCCGTAAAACCATACAAACGAATAGCAGTAGCAGTAGATTTTTCATCATCAGACAACAAGTCATTGTCTGCTGCACTTGCACAGGGAGGAAAAGGTGTTGCCTATATTTTATTACACGTGGTAGAATCTGCCGGCGCACACCTGATGGAGGGAGATATCAAGGATTTTGAAACCATTGAAGATTTGAAAAGTCTTTCATTCTACAGGGAACAATTGGAGAAAGAAGGCTATACCTGCGAAATAAAGATCGGCTTTGGCCATCCGGGAAAATCGCTTCCCAGATTGGTTGAAGAAAGTGCTGCCGACCTGGTAGTAATGGGTGCTCACGGACACCGGGGATTCCACGACCTGATCTTAGGCACTACTGTAGAAAGAGTCCGCCACAGGATCAGTGTGCCTTTGTTAGTGGTAAAATAACAGGTCATCACAGTTGATTTGTTGCCCCCTCTGCTGCCTGTGCACAAATCATATCTGCAAGCTCATTGAAATCAATGCCGTCAAAATTCCCGCTGGTCATCAGCAATAAATTAGAGCGGTGCCAGTCCTTTGACAAAATCTCCTCCTTCAACTTCTTTGAGTCGGTAAATACGCGGAGGCGATCAGTTCCAAAAGCTTCTCTTACTTGCTCAACCGTAATCGGTGGGAGTTTTTTATGCTCTATCGTATGAGGGTTAAAATAAATAACTGCCTCATCTGCCTTATCCATTGAACCTTTGTACTCTTCGAGAAAACGTGCGTTCAGGCTGCTGAAGGTATGCAGTTCCATACAGGCAACCAGCTTCCTTCCGGGAAACTGTTCCTTCAATGCAGTTGTCGTCGCTTTCAGTTTTGAGGGTGAATGCGCAAAGTCTTTGTACACCGCAACTGAGTCATTTTTCTTTACTAACTCTAATCTTCTTGCGGCTCCTTTGAAGGTGCGTATCGCATCAAAAAACTGTTTATCGGTAAGGCCAAGCCGGCGACACACCAACAATGCTCCATTCAGGTTTTGAAGATTGTGATTTCCGAATATCAGCAAAGGTACTTTACCGTATTGCGTATTGAGATAGGTAGTCCCATCCACTATTTCATTTGGAAATTCGCGGTAAGGATATTTCTCATATTCGCCGTGGCAGGTATCACACAATTGCTTTAGCACCGGATCAGTATCAGCATATATCAGGCTCCCGCCCTTAGTGATCTTGTGCAGAAATATTCTGAACTGCTCAACATAATTTTCAAATGTGGGGAACACATTGATATGATCCCAAGCGATACCACTGATCAGTGCAATATCCGGAAAGTAAAGATGGAATTTCGGACGAAGATCAATGGGTGAAGACAGGTATTCGTCACCTTCGAGCACCGCAATTTTTGCCTCCAAAGAAAGCTTCACCATACAATCAAATCCATCGAGCTGCGCCCCGACCATGTAATCGCACTCTACTTTGTTTTCTTTCAGCGCGTGAAGTATCATGGCCGTTATGGTTGTTTTGCCGTGACTTCCACCTATCACTACGCGGGTCTTCTCTTTTGTTTGCTCGTACAGATATTCAGGATAGGAGAATATTTTAAGGCCGATTTTTTCTGCCTTTAGCAGTTCAGGATTGTCTTTTCGTGCGTGCATCCCGATGATCACGGCATCCAGATCATCGGTGACATTCCTTGCGAACCAGCCGATCTCCTTTGGGAGAAGTCCGTGCCTTGAGAGCCTGCTGAAACTGGGCTCAACTATTTCATCATCGCTTCCGGTGACGATGAATCCTTTCTGGTGGAGTGCTATGGCGAGGTTGTGCATAGCACTGCCTCCGATAGCTATAAGATGAACCTTCACTTTTTAATCGTTGGTAAATGCTAAGGTTGCCTTAATACGGTCTCCCCCATTTTTTTTTTTTTTCATTTATTCATACTTAGTTGTTTATCTTATTTTTCCACTGAAGATTTAATTGAGTAACGTGCATATTTGCTTAATTATTTATTCAATATGACCGACCGCACATCAAAAAAAGGGCTTGGCCCCGGCACTTTGGTACATATCGGTGAAAAACGTACCGAAAAAGTCAATGTCAGGATCATTGACTATACACATAGCAGCCTCAGAGAAATAAACCTTTCAGACCAGTCGCAATGCGATGAGTTCGTTGAGTCTGATTCGGTGACATGGATTGATGTGGATGGAATCCATGATCCTTCCATCATCGAAGGGATTGGTCAGAAATTCAACGTACATATTCTTGTACTGGAAGACATCATGAATTCGGAAAGCCGCCCTAAAGTCGAATTCTTCGATAACTACCTGTTTATGACTTTGAAAATGATTGACTTTGATAAAACATCAAAACATCTCAATGTAGAACAATTCAGTCTGATAATAGGAAAAAATTATGTGATCACTTTTCAGGAACTTCCCGGCGACAGTTTTGACTCTATCCGGTCGAGAATCAGAACATCTAAGGGCAAGGTCAGAACCAAGGACTCCTATTATCTTGCCTATCTGCTGCTCGACGTAATCATAGACAACTACATTGCCGTTTCAGAAAGTTATGCGGAACAGATCGAAAACCTTGAAGCAAACGTTCTCCGCAAGGCCAATGAATTTACTCTTCATCGAATTCTTTCGCTGCGCAAACAATTGCTCGATTTTAAGAGAAGTATTGATCCCTTGAAAGAGGCAATTAATCTGATACAAAAAGAACTCGACGACAATATCGCGAAGTACTATCGGGATCTTTACGACCATATCATCTATGAATCAGAAAACCTCGTTGTTTACAGGGAGATGCTGGTTAACCTCCTCGATCTCTATCACTCCAGCCTCAGTTTCAGAATGAATAACGTGATGAAGGTACTGACTATCATTACCACCATTTTTGTTCCTCTCACATTTATTGTAGGGGTTTACGGTATGAATTTCGCTTCGGCAGACCCGGTAACCGGAGCTTCACTTCCCTATAATATGCCTGAACTATACAACCCTTATGGATATCCAATAGTGATCGGGGCAATGATCCTGATCGTAGCCGGTATGTTTATCTACTTCCGGAGGAAAAAGTGGCTATAGCAGGGAATTACATTTCCTGGCCTGATCCGAGAATGAGCACTAGCTGGCGGATAAAAAATTTCCTTATCTTTTTGTCAAGTTCTTTGTTCAGCGGTTCGTTCAACACAAACTGGAATTTCAGAGTAAGGCAGTCCTTTTTAACCGAAACTGTTTTCAAATTATATGTCCCTGCCTGTATCTCTTCGCTATATGGATAGAGCATTGCAATCAGTCTTTTTTCAAAGGCATCGAGGTCTGTCACAATCAATGGGTCCACTTCAAAGTCAACGCTTGACTTTTTAAGCTCTCTCAGGGTATAATTGATGATCTCACTCGAAAATACCTTGTTATTGGGGATATAAACAATATCATAATCTTCGTTCAG
>JADLBA010000303.1 GCA_020848015.1 Crocinitomicaceae bacterium
ACTCAATATCTGTTTTATCCAGTTGGCCAAATAGATGGTGGGGCATGATTGGAAATAAGGCCCGGCCATCTTGGGATACACCCTCTGTGATTGCCCTGAAAATTTCGCCGTCTGTCCAACTTTTTAAATGGAAAGGAGTGATATTGGGAGCAATATATTTGCCCGGGAAACCCAATTTTTGGTCGAAAGTCTCCCCTCCTTTTCCTTCCGTCCCGGCTACCATTGGCCCCGAAAAATAATCCCAGTCTCTTGTTGAATGACAGTCCATACAGAGCATGACATGATTAGCGAGATATTTACCACGCTCTAACTTTTCTGGAGTTATTTCAACCTTCATTTGTGGTGCAGGGCCAACATCCGGCAAAGCGAATTTCAGGTATGAAAGAAGTGCGATAACAATTATGATGAGTACACCCACCACATAAACAAAGTATTTGAGTACCTTTTTCATTTTAATCAGATTTAAGGAAAAATTATTTATGGCAAATTACTAGTCCGAATCCAGGGGCATTCAATTTTTTCAATACCGAATGCTTGAACCCCGCAATTTTGGTAAAGGTGTCTATTTCAGATTTGGAATATGTCTTTCCTCCTGCTTCGTGTAATAGATTAAGCGCCATATATGAAGTGGTGGCTTTTGACATTTGTGAGCTACCCCCAATCCCTTTAATCTGATCCAGTATAACATACATACCTCCTTCGTTCAGTGAGTTGTAAACCTTCTTCGCCAGCATCTCATTGTCTGATGCATTGAAGCCGTGAATGATGTTGAATGCAAGAATTACATCTACATTTTTTGGAATTTCATCCTTCATGAAATTTGCAGGGAGAAATGACACGCGATCTGCTTTGTGTTGCGCGATACTTTGATCCGCATATTTTTTAACTGGCAGCATATCAACAATAGTTGCCTTTAATTGAGAATGTAACCGGCAAAGTTCAATGCTATATAAACCATGAGAACCCCCCAGATCAAGAAGTTTTAAATGTGATTTGGTAATGGGAATTTTCTTTCCTGTCTCTTTGTAATTCGTTTTTGAAATATCAATCATCGCGGTCGAAAACAATTCCCACTCATAGTCCGTTAGCTCTTCGAGTGCTTTGGGCTGTGGTCTTTTTCCTAATCGAATAGTTTCGCTGAGATCACTATAACCTTTGTATAAACTATCGCAGAAGAGAATAAAATTTCTGAAGTTATCCGGTGATTGAGTAGATAAGTTTTTGTATCCTCTTTTTGTAAAGGCGTATTGCGAATCTTTTTTCTGAACGTATCCCAAAGCATCGAGGCAATCAAGAATTATTTCAGCACCTAACTCACTGACGTTGGCTGATTTTGCAATCTGCTTTACATCTTTATAGTCCATTGTGAGATGGTCAACAATTTTCAACTTTACCGCACTTCCTAATGCAAAGCCAAGTCCTACCGATGATGATGCGTCTGCTAAGGGATGAGGAATGATGTCGTTCGACAATAGCAACTTTTCTATAAGCGAAAATTTGTATATCATATTAAATGGGGCGATAATGTTCGGAACAACAAAAATTGCAGATTATAATGCAGGGAAATTGTATAATCCGGACATTCTATACATCCAGTAAAATGTGCCCCGGATATTCCGCTCTTGCTTCTTTGTATTGGCTGGGTGTCATATTGGTAAATGACCTGAATTCGCGGATAAAATGCGATTGGTCATAATAACCTGCCTGCAAACCTATTCCGGTGAGGTTAGCGGTCGAGGTGTGGAGGAGATGCAGGCAGTGAAGATATTTGCGGTAGAGAATAAATTCTTCTGTGTTCATACCCATCCAATCCTGAGAAAACCGCCTCAGTTGGCGCTCTGATATACAAACTTCCCTGCTGACTTTTGCAACTGTAAGAAGGTTGTTACAATTCATTAATTGTTGTGCCCGCGTTATGTGTTTGCTGAAGCTGTTTGTATTATTTTTTTTTCTTATCCATGATAAAATGATTTCGACCTGTGGGGCAAATTCTTTTTTATCGAATAATTCATTTGCTAAGATGCTAAGCTCTGAGCATATCTGGCTCCCATCGCAAACTATATTGTTAAACTCACCAGGGGGGATATTAAATAGCAACCGGAATCCTATGCTGCTCATCTGTATTCCTAAAAACCTCTGCCGGCCAGTCTTAATCAACTCGACCGGCTTAAAATTTATTCCGTTAATGAAGACGGTGAATAATTCTCTCGGTGATGGAATAGAATATGTGCTATAATAAATTGTATCAGAAAAGTTGAAAATAATTTCTGCTGTGCCTTTTGGCAAAATAATTTCTTTTCGCCGGTGAAAATTTTCCTCTGTTAGTGTCCAGATATTGTTGATGAAGACTTTTTCACTTTCACTTGTCGGATAGTATATGTCGCTGAATTTTGTCATTCAATAAGGTTGACCTCTTTCTTTTTTGCCTTGTGCATATTAGGAATTCCTGTGCGCCAAATTGTACCTCCGGTTCATTTGTCATTCGCCCTGACCCGATTCCAGCAGTTGTTTGATGCCGCTTGTCCATTTAATGCCAATGTGCGATGATGAACCAAGCAATACCGGACGGCGGGAAGAAATAATGTTACTGGAAAGGCAAAGCATACTTTGTTAAAATGCGTTTTGCTGAAAAGTTACTTTCATTTAGTAGTTGATGTATTCAGTCTATAGTTAGAATTTACCAGTATAAAGGTAAGTTTTTTTCTTTGTGCAAATAGCGTTTTTCTCCGATATGGAAAAATTACTACATTTGGGAAATAGCGATATCTACATTGCTATCATTATCAATAAATTAACCAAAACAATTCATCCAATGAAAAAAATGATTTCTTTCACCACTGCGCTGTCATTAGTGTTTGCTGCGTGGTCTCAAGTCGAAATTGACAAGTCCATTTCACTTACTGGTGCCGATGGCAGCCGCTCCATTACGAACCTCGAAGCTCCTGTTGCGGGTACTGATGCAGTGAATAAGGATTATGTTGACTCTGCTGTCGCAGCGGGTGGTGGCGGTGGGTCAGTGAGTATGCTCAGCGTAGAATCATCTTCTACAATGAACCTTGGAAATGCTGCCCGTTATTGTTTTAATCTGGTGGAAACGGTCAATGCAGAGTCTTACGACGATTGGCACCTGCCTAATGCAGATGAAATGATGCGCGTATTTTCCGGCGGGGAATACGTGCCCTCCAACAGCTCAGCAAACTTTTTCTGGCTGACTAATTACGATAATACCCAGCGATTGAATTATTACGGCAGCTATGGAATTATCTTCCGGATGAGCGATGGTTCTTACAACTCTGTAGGTACCACCGGTTCGTATTATGCGCGGTGTGTGAGATAAACAGATGGATGAAAATTGGGTTATAGTTGTCAAAAAAGGGCGGTCTCTTTTCTAATCTGGCAGAGTTCGCTTCGGATCGCTATTTCAAGGAACATCTGATGTATAATTGGCTTTAATGTGGCTTATTCTTTTGCTTTGGATTTCCCCGATCAAAAAGAAAAACAAGTATGAAAGCAAAATGAGCTATTATTTTTTTCTCCTGCTTTTGCTGTTGCGAACGTTTTTCCTGTTAATTAAAGTAGCGAGAAATACTCTCTGGATTTTGCCTTGTGATAATAGAAATGATGGAAGCCGGGAAATAATTGTCTGAATGAGCCTACTGTCGCTGGACCCAGCCATAGTTGGACAGTCCCGTCAGGTGTAGAGCGAATTGATATTCTTGCCTGGGGTGCAGGGGATCGGGAATCGGTTGTGGAGACCCTGTACTAGGTCTTGGCGATGCTGGAGCTATGCTTCCGGAAAGGTAGAGGAGACTGCAGGAGATAACTTGTATATTATTGTTGGCGGAGGCGGATCGCAAGTATCCGGTGGCGCGATTTCGGCGAGTCTCGTCAGGCACTTTGAATATTGGGGGTACCGGTGAGGGGAGTTTTGCTGCCGCGGGCGGTTTCGATGGTGGTCGAAATGCTGCTGATGTTGCTGTGCAGGGTGGTGGCGGTGGTTCGTGGCCAAACACCCCCAGAATACTGCTTCTATAGATTATTCTCCGGGTATAGAAGCCGTCGGATCAATGAATAATTCAGGCGGTAACGGCAAAGTGGTGATCCGCTATTGAATTAGTTACCGCACAGATGTCACATTCGTTTTTTTTCAGTACAACTCCTTTTGTATGATCTTACGGTAGTAAAATAGAGACAACTGTCTGCGTAAAAATAGTTTATGCAGTCTTGTAGCACCTCCGCACGTTAGTATTGCCGCACGTGAGATTGCAATCAATACTGTTTCTATCGCTGCGGAATTTTTGTCCTATTCTGTCTGGTGCTTACTTTCGCACCATAATATTTTGAATCCGACTCAACCATGGCTTCATCCGTTTTCTTCAAATCATCGCTCGTCAAAAAATTCTGGATGGGTATTACAGGATTATTCCTGATCACTTTTCTCGTTGTCCATGCCGGAATTAATTCTATGATTTTTTTTAATGATAGCGGGGTGACCTTTAATGCCGCCGCTCATTTTATGGGGCACAATATTATTATCCGGACGATGGAAATAGGGCTGTTTCTCGGACTGATCCTCCATGTTGTTGATGGATTGGTTTTGAATTTTCAGAATAGAAAGGCCCGTCCGGTAAGGTATGCAAAAGAATCTCCGAATACCAGCAGCAAATGGTACAGCAGGAGTATGGCTCTTCTTGGAACATTGATCCTTCTATTCCTCGTTGTACATCTCGCAAACTTTTTTGTTGTCAGCAGGGGCATTGTGGGGAGCCTTGATGAATTAAAGCCCGATGCAAAAGGCCAGGAAAATCTTTTTAGCCTGATGGTTACCGTGTTCGGCAATCCCATTGTCGTTGTTATTTATTTGCTGGGTTGCTTTTCTCTTTTCTGGCATCTTCTGCACGGATTCAAAAGCGCCTTTCAATCGCTGGGTCTCAACAATTCAAAATACAAACCGGGAATTGCACTTGTTGGAGATGCTTTTTCGGTGCTGATCTCTGTATTGTTTGCCAGTATGCCCCTGGCCATCTATTTTAAATTCATTCAATAATTCAATCCTCACGACACCACGATGAGTTTGAACGCTAAAATACCCGATGGTCCACTAGACCAGAAATGGACGAAGTATAAAAATACGGTTCGTCTTGTCAATCCTTCTAACAAAAGAAGCATTACTGTAATTGTCGTAGGAACCGGCCTCGCGGGGTCATCTGCTGCTGCTTCTCTTGCTGAAATGGGGTACAAAGTAAAAGCATTTTGTTTTCAGGACAGCCCTCGCCGTGCGCACTCTATCGCCGCTCAGGGGGGTATCAATGCTGCGAAGAATTACATGAACGACGGCGACAGTGTTTATCGCCTTTTCTACGATACAGTTAAAGGTGGCGACTACCGCTCGCGTGAGGCCAACGTACACCGGCTTGCCGAAGTGAGTGGGAATATCATTGACCAGTGCGTGGCACAGGGTGTCCCATTTGCAAGAGATTACGGCGGATTGCTCGACAATCGCTCCTTTGGAGGAACGCAGGTTTCGCGTACCTTTTATGCAAAAGGACAAACGGGCCAGCAATTGTTGCTCGGAGCTTATTCCGCACTGAGTCGTCAGATCGGAAAAGGAAATGTTGAAATGCTCAACCGCCACGAAATGCTCGATCTCGTTGTGGTAAATGGAAAAGCGCGTGGAATCATTGCCAGAAACCTTGTCACCGGCGAATTAGAACGCCATTCTGGTCATGCAGTAGTACTCTGCACGGGGGGTTATGGCAACGTTTTCTTTCTTTCTACCAATGCTATGGGTTCCAACGCTACTGCTGCATGGAAAGCCCATCGCCGGGGGGCATTTTTCGCCAATCCGTGTTTTACACAAATCCATCCAACCTGCATTCCGGTGAGCGGAGAACATCAGTCGAAGCTGACGCTGATGTCTGAATCGCTTCGCAACGATGGCCGTATCTGGGTTCCCAAATTTAAAGAGGACGCAGAAGCTATTCGTACAAAAAAAATAAAACCTACCGCTCTTCCGGAAGAGAGGAGAGACTATTATCTCGAACGCCGCTATCCCGCTTATGGACACCTTGTTCCTCGCGACGTCGCCTCGCGTGCGGCTAAAGAAAGATGCGATGAGGGTTTTGGTGTGAATGCTACCGGCCAAGCGGTATATCTCGATTTTTCATCTGCCATTCAGCGCTATGGAAAAGGCGAAGCGAGTGTTAAAGGTATTCACAACCCTACGCAGGAACAGATTACCGAATTCGGAAAAAAAGTTGTAGAGGAAAAGTATGGTAACCTTTTTCAGATGTACGAGCAGATCGTTGCCGAAAATCCCTACGAAACTCCGATGATGATCTATCCTGCGGTCCATTATACCATGGGCGGTTTGTGGGTAGATTATGAACTGATGACCAATATTCAGGGCTGTTATGCCTGTGGTGAAGCGAATTTCAGCGATCATGGTGCTAATCGCCTGGGCGCATCTGCACTGATGCAAGGGCTTGCCGATGGATATTTTGTATTGCCCTACACCATCGGAAACTACCTCGCTGATGAAATTCGCACCGGCACGATTGCAACCGATACTGCAGAATTTGATGAGGCAGAAAAGAATGTGAGAAATAAACTCGATGCTTTTTTCAAAACGAAAAGTACGCAAACAGTTGATTTTTTTCATAAAAAACTCGGCCATATCATGTGGGAAAAATGTGGTATGGGAAGGAGAAAAGAGGGACTACAGGAAGCTATCAATGAAATCAGGCAATTGCGCGATGAATTTTATCGCGAAGTGAGAGTTCCGGGATCGGCAAAAGGAATGAATCAGGAACTGGAAAAAGCAATGCGCGTGGGAGATTATATGGAATTGGGAGAATTGATATGTATTGATGCGTTGAACAGGAATGAGTCGTGCGGCGGCCACTTCCGGGAAGAATACCAGACGGAAGAGGGCGAAGCACTCAGGCAGGATGATCAGTATTGCTATGTCGCTGCCTGGGAATTTTCAGGCGATCCTTCCGCACCGAAACTGAACAAAGAAAATATTGTCTTCGAAAATATTAAAGTATCTGCAAGGAGTTATAAATAATACCACTCTTCATCACGGAAGAGCAATACGATTTTAGTATGGAAAATGAAATGAATCTGACGCTGAAAATCTGGAGGCAGAAAAGCAGTGCAGAACAGGGAAAAATAACTGAATACAAGATCGGCGGAATATCGCCCGATATGTCGTTTCTCGAAATGCTCGATGTGCTGAATGAAGGGCTGATGGCGAAGGGCCAGGAGCCGGTGGCGTTCGATCACGATTGCCGGGAAGGCATCTGCGG